>JAHFDT010000190.1 GCA_023248875.1 Myxococcales bacterium
GGCCGCCCAGTGTCGCTCCGCAGGCGCCATGCCGACGGTGTTGCCGATCGCGCGAGACGACCGCACAGCTCAATCCTCGTCATGTATCGGGTCATTTGAGCTCGCTGGTGGGCATCAATGCACTGGTCGAAATCCCCGAGCAGGCCGGCCCCGTCGCCGCCGGCGCGACAATGACGGCCCTCCTGCTCGAAGCCGTATGAAAGAGTTCACCGTAGAACACCCGGGCGAAAGGCTCGATCACTGCGTAGCCACCCACTTGGGCTGTTCCCACGCGGCCGCCCGTCGGCTCGTCGAAAACGGACAGGTTCGCGTCAATGGTCGCCTGGTCGCCAAAGGCGCGCACCTCCAGCGCGGCGATCAGATTACGCTGGCAGGACCTCTGCCCGGCCAGGTGCCGCTCGGAGCCCCCGAACAGTCGCTCGTGGTGCTGTACCAGGACGACGAGCTGATCGCACTCGACAAACCGCCCGGCATCCCCTCGCATCCGCTTCGCCCCGACGAGCGAGACACGCTCGTCAATGCCCTGGTCGCGCGCTTTCCCGAGTGCGCGCTCGCCAGCGACGATCCCCGAGAGGGGGGACTCTGCCACCGTCTCGACCGCGATACCAGCGGCGTGATCCTGGCGGCACGCAGCCGCCCTGCCTGGGAGGCGCTGCGCAGTGCCTTCCAGCGCGGCGCCGTCGAAAAACGGTACCTGGCACTGGTCGCCGGCGAAGTGGGAAGCGAGGGTACGATCGATCTGCCGCTCGCACACGATCCAGCCAATCGGCGACGCATGATCCCCGTCAGGGAACCGACTCTGCTGCCGGCCCGGGCCGCCACCACCCGCTATCGCCCACTACACCGCGCCAACGGCTATTCGTTCGTCGAGGCCATCACCACCACCGGCCGCATGCATCAGGTGCGCGTCCACCTCGCCGCCATCGGCCATCCGCTCGTGGGCGATCTTCTCTACGGTGGACCGCCGGAGCTCGTCGATGCGCCCGGCCACTTTCTCCACGCCGCGCACATCCGCTTTCCCCATCCCCAGGGAGAGCAGCACGAAGTCGCTGCACCCCTTCCCTCCGCCAGGAGAAGCGCCCTGGTACGACTCACCCTGTACCGATAACGCGCTGCTCAGGCGCGTTGATCGCGGCTTACGTCCTCGCGCCCCTCGGTCACGTACCAACCGCGTACGCTCCCTCGGGTCGCTCCGCGGGGCCCCCGGCCCGAGGGCGTCTGCGGGGTCCCCCGGTCCGAGGGCGTCTGCGCCCGAGGCAGAGGGGATCGAGGCCGAGGGGAGGCGCTCGCGCTGAACGCGCCTGAGCAGCGCTTTGTTTCAATCCGAGTGAGCACTGCTATAACCGCGTGATCCGACGACGGTCTATTGCGATTCGCTGCCGCCCTCGGGATTGCGGCTATTGGATGGAGCCGAGGCTGGCACCGGCGCTGCAGTCTGGCTCCCCGGCCCCGACTGGGGCCGAGAGCCCGGCCCGGTACTCCCAGGAGGCCCATTGCCCTGATTCGAATAGGGCGCGCCGGGGCCTCCGCGCCCTCGACGCCGTCGCCGCCCCCCCCGATCGCCCCCTCGATCACCGCCCTGGCCGCCCTGGCCACCGTGTTCGAGGCCCCTGACATATTCAATGAAATTCGCCCGGTCATCGAGCATACCGGTCGCAGCCTGGTAGCGCCCGCCCAATCCGCTCCGGGGCCGGCCGCGGTCAAAGCGATCGTTGCCACCATTGCCGATGTTGTCGCTCGCAAACTCCTCGTGGCGCGGCCGATTCCCCGAGCTGTGCCGCTTCGCCCCTTCCACGCGCCCCGGCAACGCGGCCGCCAGCAGCTCGCTCGCCAACTGGTCGACCTCCACCCCTTCGCTGCGCGCCTGCCAGACGAGGTCCCGGTGCAAGCCCTTCGAAAGCTGCAGCGTCACGGCGCCGGAAAACTGCTCTTCATCCACCGCCACCGGTACCTGTCCGCCCTGGCCCCGGATGTTCTGCAGCTGAGCCTCGATCTCCTCCTCGATACGAGCGATCGCTTCGGCCCGAGTCGGGCCCTCCCCCATCGAGTGGGGCAGCTCTGGAGCACGCGCCACAAACACTCCGCGCTCCTTGTCAAAAGAGATGAGGATTCGATAGCTTGGCTTCGACATGGGCTCCTTGGGACGACGGCGTTTTGCCTCGAAGGCCGGTAGCCCGTGACGCCCCACGGGCGCCTTCCTCATTCCACCCACCAGCTAGGCTTGACCGGCCGAGCAGCCGCTCGACGACTCCAGATACTGTGAAGATCGGCTTCTCGAATGTCAAGCAGTAGCGAAAGCCCCAAGAGTTTTCGCTTGACGATGCAGCGACGGGCCGGTATGAATCGCCCCCTGATTTCTGCGGGATACCCGCAGAAGAGAAAGTGAGCCAGCAATACGAATGGTTGAAGCCAATAGCACCGGTAGTGGCGCCTCCGCGCCAGCAGCAGGCGATGAGTCGTTTGCTGCGCTGTTCGAAGAGAGCCTCAAGAAGGAAGACCTCAAGGAGGGCGACATCGTCCACGGGCGCGTGATCCAGGTCGCCAAGGGCTATGTCGTCATCGACATCGGCTACAAGTCGGAAGGACAGGTGCCGATCGAGGAGTTCATCGGTGCAGATGGCAAGGTCGAGGTCAAAGAGGGCGACCAGATCGAGGTCTTTCTCGAGAGCCGCGAAAACGACAGCGGCCTGTGCGTCCTATCGAAGGAAAAGGCGGACCGCCTCAAGGTGTGGGATGAGATCTCGGCCGCCTGCGAGCGCGACGAGCTGATCGAAGGCACCGTCGCCCAGCGCGTCAAGGGCGGACTCAGCGTCACCATCCGCGGCGGCGTCAAAGCCTTCCTCCCCGGCTCCCAGGTCGACCTGCGACCGGTGCGCAACCTCGATGCCTTTATCGGCCGCGCTTACAAGTTCAAGGTGATCAAGTTCAACAAGAAGCGCGGCAATATCGTCCTCTCGCGCCGCGTGCTCCTCGAGCGCGAGCGCGCCGAGCTCAAGGGCCAGACCCTCGAGAAGTTGAAGGAAGGGCAGCTGGTCGAGGGCATCGTCAAGAATCTCACCGAGTATGGCGCCTTCATCGATCTCGGTGGCATCGACGGTCTCCTCCACATCACCGATATGAGCTGGGGCCGCGTCAGCCACCCCTCAGAGCTGTTCCAGGTCGGCGACCATGTGCGCGTCAAGATCCTGAAGTTCAATACCGAGACCGAGCGCGTCAGCCTTGGACTCAAGCAGATCTCGGAAGATCCCTGGAGCCACGCGCAGGAGATCTTCACGCCCGGTACCGTAGTCAAAGGCAAGGTGGTGTCGCTCAAAGACTACGGCGCCTTCATCGAACTCGCCGAGGGCATCGAGGGGCTGGTCCATATTTCGGAAATGTCCTGGACCCGCCGCATCAAGCATCCCTCGAAGATGGTCGCCGTGGGCGATACGGTCGAGGCGGTAGTGCTCGATATTGACGCCAAGAACAACCGCATTTCGCTGGGCATGAAGCAGCTCGAGCCCAATCCGTACGAAGCGCTCACATCGAAGTATCCCTCCGGCGCGGTGGTGCGTGGGCGAGTGCGAAACATCGCCGACTTCGGCGTTTTCGTGGAAATCGAAGAGGGCATCGACGGGCTGGTCCACATCAGCGATATCAGCTGGACGCAGCGGGTCAAGCATCCCTCGGAGATGTACCAAAAGGGCGATGAGGTCGAAGCGGTGGTGCTCAATATCGATACCACCGAGGGTGACAAGCCCAAGATCTCGCTCGGCGTCAAGCAGCTCATCGGCGATCCCTGGGATCGCATTCCCTTCGACTATCCAGTGGGCAAGCTCACGACGGTCAAGGTTCAGAAGGTGCTCGACTTTGGCGCCTTCGTCGAGCTGGAGAAGGGGATCGAAGGCCTCATCCACGTCTCGGAGATCAGCGATGAGCGCGTCGAGGATCCCCGGGAAGTGCTCAAACCCGGGCAAGAGGTCAAAGCCGAGATCATCACGATCGACAACGTGGAGCGTAAGATCGGTCTGTCGATCAAAGCTGCGCACCGTGCCGAAGAGCTGGCCGATGCGCAGGGCTATACCGCGGGCACATCGGGCGCAACGCTCGGCGACGTCATGCGCGGCAAGTTGAAGGGTATCCCCCGCCAACCGCAGGAAGAAGAGGAATAGGAAGCGTAGTCTGTGGAGAAGCGCTCGACCCTTTACGCGCTTCTCATCTTTGGCGGTCTGCTCGCCCTCTGTTTCACCTTCGCCATCGTACTCTTTCGCTCCCTCGGCGCGGCAGACGAAGCCGCGTCGGGCTGGAGCTTCAACAACCCTGACGGGCCCAAGGTCGGAGTTGTCGAAATCAATGGCGTCATCACCGAATCCAAGGATGCGCTCGGGCAATTGGTGCAGTTCCGCCGCGACCCCTCCATCAAGGCCATCGTCGTCCGGATCAATTCCCCGGGGGGCGCAGTGGCGCCATCGCAAGAGCTCTTCCACGCGCTCGAGCGCGCCCGAAGAGACAAGAAGGTGGTGGTCTCGATGGGCACGCTCTGCGCTTCGGGAGGATTCTACATCGCCGTCGGGGCTGACCGGATCGTTGCTTCGCCGGGCACCATCACCGGTTCTATCGGCGTGGTGAGCCAGTTCCCGGACGTCTCGGGTCTGCTCGATCTCCTACGCATCCGCGCCACCACCGTGAAGAGCGGGGCGCTCAAAGACGTCGGCTCGCCGATCCGGCCGATGACCCAAGGCGAGCTGGAGTTTTTCCAGGGATTCTCCAACCGCATCTACGAACAGTTTCTGACCGACGTCTCGACCGCGCGGAAGGTTCCCAAAGAGGAGCTGCGCAAGATCGCCGATGGGCGCGTGCTCTCGGGCCAGGAGGCCCTGGAAGCCAAGCTGATCGATCAGATCGGTAATTTTGAAGACGCCCTGGAGACCGCAGTGAAGCTGGCGGGAGCCCCAGGTGATCCGGTGCCGGTCTTCGCCAAGAAGCGGGAATCCCTGGTGCGCGAACTCCTGCATGAGGGAACCGAGGGCGCAGCCCAAGCCATCAAGCACGAATTCTCCCCCAGTGGATCTGTCGAGCTCCGCGACACCAGGTTGCAATAGCGATGGAAAAGCTCTGGGCGCCGTGGCGCATGGCCTACATCCTCTCTGGCGACGAGCGATCGGATGTATGCATTTTTTGCCAATTCCCATCGGAGGGGACGGAACGTTTTCGCGAGCACCTCATCCTTTGTGCCACCGATCGCGCGTTTGTCATCATGAACAAGTATCCCTACAACAATGGCCACGTGATGGTCATCCCGCGATCGCACGTTGCCGATCCGGGCGACCTTTCGGCGGATGACTACATGGCCTGGATGGATCTCACGCGAAAATCGCTCGCCGCGGTTCGGACTGCGGTGGGAGCGCAGGGCTTCAACGTCGGGATGAATCTCGGGCGAGTCTCTGGCGCCGGCATAGAACAGCACTGCCACATCCATCTCGTTCCGCGTTGGAACGGCGATACCAATTTCATGCCCGTGCTCGGCGATGTGAAGGTGCTTTCGGAGGCGCTCTGCGATACCTACGAGCGTCTTCTCCCCTACTTTGCGTCCCTCGGCATCGGCCCGGCGTGAGAATTGCCGCGGCGGTGCTGTTGCTGCTGTGCAGCTGCGCCCGCACTCCCGAGCGCATCGCTGACCAGTTCGTCGATCGCTACTTCGTCGAGTTCGATCAGACCCACGCCCGAGAGCTGACCTGCGGTTTGGCGACGGAGAAGATCGATGAAGAGATACGCCTCGTTGAGGGCGTCCGACGGGCTGGAACCACAGCCACGTCTCGGCCCCAGGTCTACTATTCGCGCAGGTCGCTCCGTACCGACGGCGCCCGAGGGCGCGGCAACTACGAGATCACCATCCGGTTCGGCGGCGACGAGACCAAGAAGCAGGCTCTGCTGACCCTCGAGCAGAGAGATGGGCACTGGTGTATCGCCAATTTCCTGGTGCAGTAACAGAGTCGGTAGATTGAACCCCCTTCCCCCCGGTGCTACAACCATCCCGTGAGCCGCTGCCCGAACTGCCGTCGCACCTACGCAGAGGGCGTGCGCTTCTGCCCAGCAGATGGGGCGGAGCTCGCCTCCACCGATAGCGCGGCCTCTTCCCTCGGCCGTGTGCTGATGGGCCAGTTCAAGCTCGTTTCCATCGCTGGCAGCGGTGCAATGGGCACCGTTTATGCTGCGGACCAGACGACCGTAGGCCGCAAGGTCGCGGTCAAGGTGCTGCGCCCCGAGTTGATGCAGGACCCCCATGTGGTCCAGCGTTTCCTTCGCGAGGCCCGCGCTGCAGCGCGCCTCTCCCATCCGAGCATCGTCGTAGTGCATCTCGTCGGAGAGACTGAGGAGGGTCTCCCATTTATTGTCATGGAGTATGTCGAAGGTGAATCGCTCCATGCCCGCTGCGAACGCGAACGCCTGCTGAATCCTGCGGTGGCGCTCGGCATCGTTCGCCAAATTGCGCTTGCGCTGCATGAAGCCCATACCCACGGGATCGTGCATCGCGATCTCAAACCAGAGAACATCCTTCTCGTCGAGAAACCGAATGCGCCGAGCCAGGTGAAGGTGCTCGATTTCGGCATCGCCAAGATCCTGCGCGAAGAGGGCGGTAGCACCCACGTACTGACGCGCGATGGCTCCATCTTTGGGACCCCCCACTACATCTCCCCCGAGCAGGCGAGTGGTCAAGAGGTGGACGCGCGTGCCGATCTCTATTCTCTCGGCGTGATCCTGTTCCGTTTGGTGACCGGCCGATTACCTTTCGAGGGGACATCGGGGATGGATGTTCTGGTACGCCATATCAATGAACCACCGCCACACCCGCGCACGATTCAGCCCGAATTGTCCGAGCCCTTGGCAGAGCTCATTCTGCACGCGCTCGAAAAGCCGCGGCACGATCGCTTTCAGGATGCCGACGAATTCATGGCAGGAATTGACGGGGTGATGGATCGTCTGGGCGGTGATGCCGGCAGGACTCTCCTTGGGGTCGCCCCGCCACCGTCCGGCCGTACAGAGCCTATCAAGGCCCCACCTCCTCCGCTGTCGAGCGCATCTCCCCCTGTTGCTGAATCCTCCGAATGCTCCCCGGAGGTCGATCCCGAAGAGGACAACGATGAGAACGTCGAAGAGGAGCTATTCGGGCGGCCGCGCGGTCGACGACGATGGTGGTGGGCCTCCGTGGCAGCCATCACGGTGGGGATAGGCATAGGACTCTTCTATTCCTCCCACCACAGGCCGGTAGCCAGCTCGGCCTACCCTCCTCCCGACCTGGGAACGCCCGTGACCGCCTCCGTAGCACTGCCTCCTACATCTCCCATCGGGCCGCCTCCCGCTTTGGAGGCTGCGCCGCAGCCCAAGCCCGTGCCCGCCGCTGGCAAACCGAATCACCATCGGCGCGCTTTCGAAGGTACCGATGGCGAGTTACCCACGACCATCATTCCGCCGCCGCCCATCGCACCGCTGATTCCACGTGCCATCGGCCCCGCCGCGGATTCCACGAACGATCCCCCACCCGCGCTCCAGCCCGAGGATCCGTATCAGATTCTGGACCATCACTGATCCCGTTTCCGACTCCGTCACCGACACCGACTCCGACTCCGACACCGACACCGACACCGACTCCGACTCCGACTCCGACTCCGACTCCGTCACCGACTCCGACTCCGACTCCGTCACCGTCACCGTCACCGTCACC
>JAHFDT010000019.1 GCA_023248875.1 Myxococcales bacterium
CTACTCCCTCCTCCAGTCGCTCCCTCCTACTCCCTCCTCCAGTCGCTCCCTCCTACTCCCTCCTCCAGTCGCTCCCTCCTACTCCCTCCTCCAGTCGCTCCCTCCTACTCCCTCCTCCAGCAGGCTACGAACAGGGGCGAGTCGGACGGGTTTTCGCGGGCATCGCGGAGGCGCTCGCTCGCGCAGCGAGCGATGCCAGCCGAGCGCTGAGGGGCCTGGCCGTCGTCCGCGACGGCCCCAGGACCCCGTCCCGCGAAAACCCGTCCGACTCGCCCCGTGCGTTGACGCGCACACCCTCGACCTGTTATCCGGAGAGAGAGATGTCCGCCGACACACCGCTCATGCGCCAATACTTGCAAGTCAAGGCGCGCCACCCTGACTGCATCGTCTTCTTCCGTGTCGGCGACTTCTACGAAATGTTCTTCGACGATGCGCTCACCGCGTCGCGCGCACTCGATCTCACCCTCACTTCGCGCGACAAGGGCAAAGAGGATCCCACGCCGATGTGCGGCGTGCCCCACCATGCCGCCCATCAGTACCTCGGCAAGCTCGTCGAACGCGGCTTTAAAGTCGCAGTGTGCGATCAGGTGGAGGACCCCAAGTTGGCCCAGGGGATCGTCCGTCGCGAAGTGACCCAGGTGGTCACACCCGGTGTGCTGCTCGATGAGAACCAGTTGGAAGCCAAGGCCAACTGCTATCTGGTGGCACTACACCCCGAGGGAGATGAGGTCGGACTCGCCTATCTGGATGTATCGACCGGGGAGTTCGGCACCACGCAGCTCGCCCGTCCGATGGTCGAAGACGAACTCGGGCGTCTTGGGCCCCGGGAGCTCCTCCTCGCTCCGGGCGCTCTCACCGAGCTGCGCCGCCACACCCCCGTCTCCGAAATCCCACCCTCCACCTGGGACCAAGATCGCCAGCTGCTCATCGAAGCGCTCGGCGCTTCCGTCGCTGAACTGGGCCTGGACGATTGGCCGGCCGCGCTCCAAGCCGCCGCGATGTGTGTCCGCTACGCCCGCGCGACCCAACCCACGGGCCAGCTGCCACTGCATCGCTTGGCGGTCTACCGCCCCAGCGACCACCTCATCCTCGACGAAACGGCGATCCGCAATCTGGAGCTGTTTGGAACGCTGAATGAGGGACGGCGTGAAGGCTCCCTCTGGGGTCTCCTCGACCGCACCCAGACGGCGATGGGCGGGCGTCTCTTGCGACGCTGGCTGGCGGCCCCCCTGTGCGAGGTCGCTGCCATCCGAAGGCGCCACGATGCCGTCGAGTGGCTGGTCGAGCGTGCGACACTGCGGGCGAACCTGCGCGTCCGCCTGCGCGAAGTCTATGACCTCGAGCGGCTCGCCGGACGCCTGACCCTCGGGGTAGCCACGCCGCGCGATCTGGTGGCCCTCGCCCGCTCGCTCGAGGAGCTGCCGCCCATGGCCGTCGCCCTGGCGCAGGCAGAAGGTCCAGAGCTGGCACGGCCGGAGCTGGTCGATCTCGGCGATGATCTCGCTCCCGAGGTTGCGGCCGAAATCCGCGCCACGCTGCTCGATGACCCGCCCGCTCTATGGCGAGAGGGCGGCATCCTCCGCCCCGGCTGCTCCCCCGAGCTCGACGAACTGGCCGAGATTGCCGACGGAGGCAAACGCCAAATCGCAGCAATTGAGGCGCGCGAACGCGAGCGTACCGGCATCGCATCGCTCAAGGTTCGCTACAACCGCGTCTTCGGCTACTACCTCGAGATCACGCGTTCGAATCTCGAGCGGGTGCCCACCGACTACCTCCGTAAACAGACCCTGGCCAACGCGGAGCGCTACGTCACACCCGAATTGCAGGAATATGAGACCAAGGTTCTCGGCGCCGAAGAGCGGCGCGTGGCCATCGAGATGGAGCTCTTCACCGCGCTGCGGAGCCGCTTGGCGCAGCACCTCGTGCGTCTGCAGGCCCTGTCGGCGCGCATCGCCGAGCTGGACTCGCTGGCCTCGCTCGCCGAAACCGCTCACACGCTGGGCTACGTGCGCCCCGAAGTCGACGACGGCGCGACGATCGACCTCGTCGACGGGCGCCATCCTGTCGTCGAGCGGATGGTGCAGGGCGGCTTCGTCGCCAATGATCTCACCGTCACCGCCGATCCAGAGGGTAAAGCTCAGCTGCTCGTGCTGACCGGCCCCAACATGGCTGGCAAATCGACGGTGATGCGGCAGGTCGCGCTCTGCACCCTGCTGGCCCAGATAGGCAGCTTCGTCCCGGCCAAGCGCGCGCGCATCGGCCTCTGCGACCGCATCTTTACCCGCGTGGGCGCTTCCGATCAGCTATCGCGAGGCGATTCTACCTTCATGGTGGAGATGCGCGAGACCGCCGCCATTTTACGCCACGCCACGCGGCGATCGCTGGTCATCCTCGATGAAATCGGCCGCGGCACCTCCACCTTCGACGGCCTTTCGATCGCCTGGGCCGTCGCTGAACACCTTTGCGACCGAGTCGGGGCGAGAACGCTTTTCGCTACTCACTACCACGAGCTCACCGCCCTGGCCGAGCTGCGGCCGGGCGTCCGTAACCTGCAAGTGGCGGTACGCGAAGGGCCGGACGGCGTGGTGTTTCTGCATCGGCTGGTCCCGGGCGGTGCCAGTCGGTCCTATGGCATCGAAGTGGCCCGCCTCGCCGGACTGCCCCGCGCCGTGATCGAACGAGCACGCCAGATGCTGAGCGAATTGGAACAGCGCGGTGAACGCACATCGCCGCAGCTCTCGCTATTCTCCGTGGCCGAAGCCCCCCTGCCCTCGGTCCATCCGGAGATCATCCGCCGTCTGGAAGGGGTCGATCTGGACGCGCTCTCCCCCAGGGCCGCCCACGCACTGCTCACCGAGCTTCACGCGCTGCTGCAAAGTTGACAACCTCAAGCCTGCCAGCCGACCATAAGGCGTGGCACGCTCGGCGATTTGTCTGCTCATTGCTCTTCTCGCTACCTCGGCCAACGCCCGCAGGCGCGCGGTCAAGGTTTGGCCTGTGATCGAACTCGACCATCTGTCGACGCACGAGCGCTTTCTCCTCCAGCCCGATTCCCGGGGCATCCTCGGCTCCAAACAGCTGCGCGGCCTCACCCGCTTTCTCCGTTGCCACCACACGGGCCGTGCCCACACCATCGCCGGGCGCCTTCCCCAACTGCTGTACGCGGTCGCACGCCACTTCGGCGACCGGGCCATCTCCATCGTCGCGGGCTATCGCGCCCCTCGCATCGCCCGCCAAAAGGGCAATCCCCACAGCCCCCACAAAGCGGGCCGCGCCTGCGATTTCAAAGTCGACGGCGTCGCCCTGCCAGACCTCCGCGACTACCTGCGCCAGAGCTTCCAGCGCATCGGCGTAGGTTACTACCCCAACTCCGGCTTCGTCCATCTCGACGTCGGACGCGACAAGAGCGCCTTCTGGATCGACTACTCTCACCCCGGCGAGCGTGCCCAATACTCGCACGATCCGCTCGGTGACCTCGCGAACGGCCGCGCCGACCAGCGACCACCGCCACCTGTGCCCACCGCCTTCGACGAAGGTGATCCTGGAATGGCACAGGACTAAAAAACTCACTCTTCGTCAGTTTCCTCCACTCGCCCGCCCCGCTCGAGAATGCGATAGAGCGTGCGCCGATCGATCCCCAGCCGCGCAGCCGCACGCTTCTTGTTGCCTCCGGTTTCGCGCAAAATCAGGTCGATGTAGCGACGCTCCAGATCCTCGAGCGTCGGTCGGTCGTCCGCCAGCCCCGGCAGCGCCAAGGCGGACTCACTGGTCCCCATGATCTCAGGCGGCAGATCGGATGCCAATACAAAGCCCCCTTTGGCCAGGGCCAGGGCCCGCTCGATCACATTCTCTAACTCTCGTACGTTGCCCGGCCAGCTATGGCCGCCCAGTGCCGCCGCCACATCCGGGGCAATCCCCGCATCCATGCGTCTCTCCCGGCGAGCATACTTGGCGAGAAAATGGTCGGTCAAAAGCGGAATATCGCTGCGCCGCTCCCGCAAGGACGGTAGACGGATCGTCACCACGTTGATGCGAAAATAGAGGTCATCGCGAAATCGTCCTGCTTTCACATCCTGTTCGAGGTCACGGTGGGTCGCCGCCACCACTCGCACATCGACCCGCACCGGCTCCGAGCCCCCGACGCGACGGATTTCACCATCCTGCAAGACGCGTAAAAGCTGTGCCTGCATCTTGGCACCGACGTCGCCGATCTCATCGAGAAACAGCGTGCCCCCCGAGGCCTCCTCGAAGAGCCCGCGTTTGGCCGCGATGGCTCCGGTGAAAGCTCCCTTGGCATGGCCAAACAGCTCGCTCTCGAGCAGGGACTCGGTGAGCGCCGTGCAATTGACCGCCACGAAGGGCGCGTCGGCGCGCGGACTGTGGCGATGGATGGCACGCGCCACCAGCTCCTTGCCAGTGCCCGATTCGCCGGTGACCAGCACCGTCGACTGCGTCGAAGCCACCCGCGCTACCAACTTGTAGACCTCGAGCATTTGTGGCGACTTGCCGACGATGTCTTCGAGTCGATCGCCCGCCGGTCGCTGCCCGCGCTGCGCGCGATTCTCCTCCACCAGCCGCCGCCGTTCGAGCGCACGCCGGACCGTCAGCGCGAGCTCCTCGATATTGAAGGGCTTCGAAACATAGTCGTATGCACCCTTTTGAATCGCTGCCATCGCGCCGCTGACATCGCCGAAGGCCGTAATCACGATCACCGGTGTCTGCGGCGAAGCCGCTTGGAAGGCCGCCAAAACCTCCATCCCCGACGGGCCATCGCCGAGCCGTACATCGGTGATCACGAGATCGTAGCCCGCTCCGGCCCGTGCCATCGCTGTCTCTCCGCTATCGACGGCCTCCACTTCGAGCCGATCGCGGCGCAAAATCTCCTCGAGAAGTTCCCGTGCCACGCGATCGTCCTCGACCACCAGGATCCGTGAGCTCATGCCGCCTCTTTATATTTATGCGGCAGCCGCATGGTAAAGGTCGACCCCACCCGCGGCACACTCTCGACGCTGATGCGACCGCCGAGCGCCGCCGCTAGCTCCCGGCAGATAGCGAGGCCCAAGCCGGTCCCTTTGCCTCGCCCTTTGGTGGTGTAGAAGGGCTCGAAGATCCGCGCCATATCGCCCGCCGGAATACCCGCACCGTCGTCACGCACGGTAATTTCAACCGCTCCGCCACTCACCGTCGCAGAAATCGCGATATGGCCAACGCCCGCGACCGCATCGAGCGCGTTGGCGACCAGATTCACCAGAATCTGCCGCAATAGGCCGGGATCGGTTTGCACCACTGCGGCATCTTCCGCGATCGCCCGTTCGATCACCAGCCCGGGCCGCTCCGTGGCTCCGAGTGCAATGCCGATCGCCTCTTCGACGACGCGCCCGAGATCGCAAGCGACCGGCGTGGGCGCCACCGGTCGGGTGGAGTCGAGATAGTCGCGCACGATCTTGGAAACCCGCTCGAGCTCCTTGGTCGCCACCAGCAGCCGTTCCCGAAGCGCCGGCGAAGCATCGCGCGCCGACATCGCCAGCTGCAGGTGGCCCGACACCGACCCCAGCGGAGTTCCGATTTCATGTGCCAGCTGGGCCGCCAACTGCCCCAGCGCGGCTAGCCGTTCTTTATCGCCCAGCTCCCGCCGCGTCTCGGTGAGCAGCCGGTTGAGCTGGCCGAGCGTCTCGTTTTTGTGCTCGAGATCCAGGGTTGCGCTACGCACTTCATCCGCCAGTCGCCGATTGAAGGCACGGATCTCCTCATCGGCGCGCGAAAGCCGACCGATCATGGCGGTAAAGCCGCGCGCCAGCTGTCCGAATTCATCGCCGCGCTGCTGCTCGATCTGCGGCGCTTCGAACTGGGCCAAGCCGCCGCCACGGATCGAACGCATCGCCTGCGCCAGCTCCGCCACCGGTTGCCCCACCACTCGCCCGGCGATGAAAGACGCGATCAAAATGAAAAACAACAGCGCTACTGCCGTCACGACTACCGACGACAATTCTTCGGTACGAATCAGACTGTCGATCGACGCCAGCGACACTCGCGCCGTCAACTGCCCGCGCCGCGGCCCCTCCGGATCCACGGGCACGCTGACATCGAGGTAGCGCTGCGCCATCCGCTCCTTGGCGTCGCGCAGGTCGACCAGAAAGGCGTGCGTCGGCCGACGCTCCGCCGGGCGCGTGTCGAGCATCGCCCAGCGCGTCGATTCCCCCCGCTCCGCGGTGCGCCATTCCGGTGGGCCGCTGCGATCCCCGGGACGGCGCAGCGAATCACCGTGGTCCATGAGCGCCCGCCGGGCCTCATAACGCGCCTGATTGAGCGGGCGCTGCTTGCGATGAAGCCGGGGCGTCTTCTTGATCTCAGGCTCCTCCTGGGTGAAGTTGAGATGGAAATTGACAGTGGTGTCTTCGTCGGTATCGAAGGTGAGCTCGATATTGGCGACGGTCTGGTGGCGTCGCAGTTCGAACTTGAGTCGCTCAGCGATGTCGTCGTCGTCCACATCCTCTTTGAGGTGCTGCTCCAGATCGGAGGCGATATCGACTGCCGTCTCACTCGCCTTCTCGCGGGCATGGCGCTCGAGCCGCTCGCGCGTCCAGCGAATGCGTAGCCAGGTGGAGGTGACCATCGTGATCCCGAGCAGGGCCGAGAGCAGCAGGATCAACTTGGTAGAGAGCTTCACGGTGCTTCCATAACTACACGCGGTTTCGATGGGTTGCCAGGGCCAAAAAGAATGGTTACACCTCGGGAATGTTCCAGCCCACCGCAAGGTTGAGGCCAGAGGAGGATTCGGGATGAAACGGCATGTTTGGGGCGGTGCAGCCCTGGTGGCAGCGGGCGCCCTCGCGGGTATCGCAGCGATGAAGGTGCACATCAGTTTCGACGACCAGCCGGTCAAGGCGGCACCACCGGTGGCACCGGTCCAAACGGGTATCCATCCGGCCCTGCCACCGCCCAGCCCCGCCCAGGTGGCCGATGCGCGGGCCATCTCCCGCACCTTTGTCCAAGTGGCCGAGCAGCTCAAGCCTTCGGTGGTCGCGATCATGGTCGAAAAGGGGGGCGGGGGGGCTAAGCGCTTCTCCCGCGGTCGCATGCGCGGTGCCAATCCGTTTCAGGGGACCCCCTTCGAACAGTTCTTTGGTTTGGGCGGCGAAGGTGGCTTGGAGGTTCCGAAGCAGGTCGGCGCCGGTTCCGGTGTGGTAATCGAGTCCCAAGGGGGACAGGGCTATATCCTGACCAACAACCATGTGGTCGAGGGGGCCGATCTGATCAAGGTCAAGTTCTCCGATGGACGCGAGATCAAAGGGACGATCATGGGCGCCGATCCGAAGACCGATCTGGCGGTGGTGAAGGTCAGCGCAGAGAAACTGGTGGCGGCCCGCATGGGCGACTCCGAGCGGCTACAGGTCGGCGAGTGGGTGATCGCGATCGGCAACCCCTACGGTTTCGACCATACCGTCACCGTCGGTGTGATCAGCGCCAAGGGACGAGGCCTCGGCGCCGGACAGTATGCGGACTACCTGCAGACCGACGCCGCCATCAATCCCGGCAACTCCGGCGGCCCGCTCATCTCCCTCGACGGCGAAGTGATCGGCATCAACACCGCGATCAAGGGTGTGGGAACCATGATTGGCTTTGCCATTCCCACCAGCATGGCGCGGCCGATCGCGCAGCAGCTGATCAAGAGCGGTCACGTGCGACGGCCCTACTTGGGCATCCTGATGCAGGAGCTGACGCCGGAGCTGGCCACGAGTCTCGGGGCTGGGGCACCGCAAAAAGGTGCGCTCGTGGGGCAGGTGGAGACCAACTCGCCGGCGGCCAGGGCCGGAATTCAGCCCGGCGATGTGATCGTGCGGCTCGATGGTCAAGAGGTCGAGGGCTCCAAGGCGGTGCAAAAGGCGGTGCTACAGCGGCAGCTCGGGCAAAGGATTGCGATCGATATTTGGCGTAGTGGAAGGCAGTTGACGCTTTCGGCCACCGCGGGAGAGCATCCCGGAGATGCCGGAGAGCGGCGTGTCGCCTCAGGCAGCGATGACGCGAGTCCCAAGGGCCATATCGGCCTGCAGCTCGAATCGCTGACCCCGCAGCTCGCGGAACAGCTGGGCGTGCGCGACAGCCGTGGCGCTGTAGTCGCTGGGGTCGATCCCGATAGCCCGGCCTCCGAGGCCGGCGTGCGCGAGGGCGATGTGATCGTCGAGGTCGACCGCCGTGCGGTGGCCTCTGCCGAGGATGCCTCGCGGGCGCTAAGGGCCCCCCGCCAGGGCGGCCATCTGTTGCGCATCAAGCGCGGCGATGGTGCGCTCTTCGTAGTGGTGCCAGCGGCGTAGTAGACCACTCGAACGGTTCACACCAAGGAACCCGCGCTGAGCAAGCGCACGAAGAATGCAGCAGGTCGAGGCTTGGCTGACTTGCACGGGCCTACCTGTTGGTCACGCCGACCACAGGGTCACAGACCTAACAACTTCTCGGTCGGCCTCCGTATATCCCGGTGAACCGCTTAGGGCCTGCGAATCAACAAGTCAGCCGATGATCGCGGCCGAGGCGCCCGGATGGCGAGGCGACGGCGAGGACCGGAGGGGAGCATCCTTGAGGGATGTGACCCGAGGACCGCAGCCGTTAATGAAACCAGCCGGGATGGATCGGGCGCGAGGGAGGCTGACTTGTTGATTCGCGGGCCCTTACTGGAGGACTCCTATGAAATTGGTGCTTAGCTTTGCCCTTTTGGTTACAGCGTGCGGCAGCAATGGGGGAGGCCGGTTTGGTGGTCCCCCCACTGGGGGGGACGATATGCCCGGACAGATCGTGTCGGATATGGCCGACCAAGTACCCTCCGATATGGCTGGGCAAGTCCCCTCTGACCTGGCGAAAGACGAGATAAACCCTCCGCCCGATGGGGCGATGGCTCTCTCCAAGCCGGTGGGCGCGGGCTGCTCGCTCTCGAGCGAGTGCACGGGCCCGAATCCCAAATGCTACACGACGATCCCGAAATACAACTGGTCGACGCCCGGCGGCTACTGTTCCAACAGTGGGTGCGGGAATGACCTCGACTGCGGTAGCGGCGGGATTTGCGATACCGCGAGCGGCAACTGCTTCGCCAACTGTTTGGGGAAGGGGCAGTGTGAAAAGCTCAAGGCGAATCTCCGCTGCTTCTATTTTGATAACATACACAACGCCTGTTTGCCCGATAGCCTATCCAGCTGCGATCCCACCTCGGCCAACTCCTCGTGCCCCTGCAAACGGAAGGGCTGGGATAACGTCGGCGCCTGCATGATCGGCTGCACTGTCAACGGTGGCCAGTGTACCTCCTCGCAGCAGTGCCTCTTCTACAACGCCCAGTACGACCTCAACGGCAAATCGACGGGCGACTTTTTTCTGGGTTGGTCTGTTTCAACAAAGGAATAGTGGCCGCCAACGCGAGCTGCAAGTATCTCGGTGACTGCGTGCAGGGCTACGAGTGCGATATTTACGGCAACAAAACTTGCCAGCAGTTTTGCCAGAAGGGCATCACTTCCTGTGCCGTCGGTACCTGCCAGAACGCCTTCAAGCTGAATGGCTTCACGTCCGGCTCCTACGGTGTCTGTTTGCTGTAGCAGCGGAACCTCGGTCTACGCGCCGCATGTTCACTTGGCGATCTTCCAGATCGAGTTTTTGCCGGCAATGTAGATCGCATTCGCGTCCACCACGATATCACTCGAAACATCGCTGACGTTGGCGACCATCACGTTGGGCGTACCAGAAAGGCCCTTCTTCCGGATAACGGAGTTGCCAGTGCGCACATCGATTTCGGACCAGTAGAGATTCTGGCTGTCGAGCGCCAGTTGTCCGATGAACTGATTCGCGGTCTCCCGATATCCGTAGACCGAAACCGGCGCCTGGCCCCCGGAAGTCGGTATCCAATAGATCCCGCTATCCGCAGTGAACAACACGCGGTAGAGATCGGCAGCAATTACCCTGCCCCCGCTTGGCACGGCGTTCGCCAGAACGGTCTCTGAGCCCCCGTTAAGACGAAGGGTGTAGATCTGCCCTGGGCTGCCTGAGGATTTCTTCCAGAAAAAGTTGGATCCGTTCAGGGAGTAGCTTCGCCCCTTCTGCTGATTGACCAGGACTGAGGTAGTGCCACCGCCCTTGGGCATTACGTAGAGCGCTTTAGGAGCCGACTCGCGTTCTTCTTCAGACCCATAGATACTGCCACCCGCTAAGAAGTAGATATCGTCACCCGTCAAGAAGATTCTGTCGGGTGCCAGGTCGCCAATCTCAATCGGCAGCTCTGTGGCAACGCCCCCTGCGAGCGGAACCTGGTGGAGCATTCCGCCCTTATGAAACGGCGGGGGGCTCTCGGAATAATCGACATAGGGCACAATGCTGCTGAACGAAGTGAAGTAGACGTGGCTGCTGTCGATCGCAATCCCGCGTGGATTGATCGGTGTTGCGAGCACTGTCACTGGGCCACCCACGAGGGGCACCCGGTTCACCGTACCGAAATCGGATGTCCAATAGGCGTAGGTGGAATCGAGTGCCAGAAACTTGGCCTCCTTAGTATAAGCCAACACAAACGGCTGGCACTTGCCCTGCTTGCAGGTGCCACCGAGACAAGGGTGGTTGCAGGCACCGCAGTGGTTGCTATCGGTCGACAGTTCCCGCTGCCGACCGTTGCAGAGCTGACGCACGGCTTGGCCCTCAATCGTGCCGACCTCCTCTTGCACCCCACCACAGCCTTGTGGTTCGGGCACACCGAAGGCAAAGGCACCGCCAACAATCGCGGCCACCAACCCCAAGCCAACGACCCCCCAACGAGCCGATCCTGTACGCATGGTTACTCTCCTGGCAGGCCTAGAGTTTAACGTAAACAAAACCTCTTTGGAACTTTGATCAGAAGACCTCACGCGCTCACGCGCCCTCCATATTTGACACCCCGCAACTTCCATTCGTAGTCTCACTCCCCATGCTCGAGCTCGCTTCGGAACTCGGTCAAAAAGCGGCGGCAGCGCTGGCGGCACACCTGGGATCACCGCCCGATTTTCCCGTCGAGCTGACGGTGGTTCGCGCCGGCAAGCCCGAATTTGGCGACCTTCAGATCTCGGGCTGTCTCCAGCTGGCCAAGCAGCACCAGCGGCCGCCGCGCGAGCTGGCCGAGCGGGTCGCCTCCGCGCTGCGCGGCCATGCAGCGCTGACCAAGGTCGAAGTCGCGGGGCCGGGCTTCGTCAATCTCCACCTCGCCAATGGCTGGCTGGCCGCACACCTGGCAAAACGCGCCGAGGACCCCAAGCTAGGGCTACGGCCGATTGGCCAGGGGCAGCGGCTGGTGATCGACTTTTCGTCGCCCAATGTCGCCAAGCCGATGCACATCGGCCACCTTCGATCGACCATCATTGGAGATGCCTTGCAGCGCACGCTGCGCGCGCTCGGCTACGAAGTGATCGCCGACAACCATCTCGGCGATTGGGGCACGCAGTTTGGCAAGTTGATCGTTGCCTATCGGCGATGGCTCGATGCGGCGGCCTACGCGGCCGATCCGGTCGCCGAACTGTTGCGACTTTATGTGAAGTTTGGAGAGGAGGAGGAGCAGCAGCGGGGCGAACACGGTCGCGCGAGTCCCGGCGAAGCGGAAGAAGAGACCGGGCCGGCGCCGCCGATCCTCGAGGAGGCGCGCCGCGAGCTGGTCAAGTTGCAGGCGGGCGATCCAGAAAACCGCGCGCTGTGGCAGAAGTTCATCGCTGATTCGCGCCACGTTTTTGCCGCGGTCTATGAGCGGCTGGGCGTGCGCTTCGACCACTGGCTGGGCGAGAGCGCCTACCATGCGATGCTTCCGCGGGTCGTCGAGGATCTGACGGGCCGCGGGATCGCCGTGGAAAGCCGCGGTGCGAAGGTGGTCTTTCTCGAGGAGGAGAAGCTGCCGCCGTTCATCGTTCAGAAGTCGGACGGCGGCTACAACTACGCCACCACCGATATCGCCACCTTGGCGGTGCGCACTGGCGTGCCGCCCTGGGCTTACATGCCAGCGGGTCCTTTCGACGCTCAACGCGTTCTGGTGGTCACCGACGAGCGGCAGCAGCTCCACTTCAAGCAGCTTTTTGCGGTGGGACGGCGTCTTGGGATCACGGCTTCGCTTGAGCATGTATGGTTTGGTCTCATGCGCATGGCCGAGGGCACCATCAAGACCCGCGAAGGAAATGTGATCCACCTCGCGGAGCTGCTCGATGAAGCGGAGCGGCGGGCGACCCGCGCCGCGGGCGAGCACAATCCCGACCTCGGCGAAGCGGAGCGGAAGGAGATCGGCCGGGTGGTGGGTCTGGGGGCGGTGAAGTACAACGACCTCTCGAAAGATCGCCAGACACTGGTCACTTTCTCCTGGGACAAGGCGCTCTCGCTCGACGGCAACACCGCGCCCTATCTGCAATATGCCTACGCCCGGATCTGCTCGATTCTGCGCAAGGCCGATCCGTCGCCCTCCCGGGCAGCGATCGAGCTCACCCTGCCCACCGAGCGCGACCTGGCGCTGCGACTGCTCGCCTTCCCCGAGGCGGTAGAGCAGGTGGGTCGCTCTGCTCGCCCCCATCTGCTCTGCGACTATCTTTTCGAGTTGGCGACCACCTTTTCGAACTTCTACGCCAGCGCTCCGGTGCTCAAGGCGGAGACCGCACCGCTGCGCGCTTCGCGGCTCGCTCTGACAGCGCTGGTGGCGCGAACCCTGCGCGAAGGGCTCGGGCTCCTCGGGATCGAGGTATTGGACCGAATGTAGTGGGACCTTGCGGCACGGTCAACGCAACGAACAGCAGCGCATCCCCACGCCGCACTCGCACGAGCGCCACTGTGTGCGCCTGCTTGAGCCGTTGCCGAGCCTCCTCCGCGCTGCGTACCGGCAGCCGCTCCACTTCGAGGATCAGATCGCCGCGCAGGAGGCGGCCGGCCGCCGCCCCCTCGGGATCGACCGCCACCACCAGCGCTCCTCCCACCGCCCGTCGCGCCGTGGGCGAAGAGGGGGGTGCCACCGAGCGCAGCTCGAAGCCCCAGCCGCTCGACTCGAACCGTGCAGGCGCCTCCTGATCCTCGCCCTCCCGATCCTGCATCATCGCCACCCGCACGCGCCGGCGAAGGGCATTCCCCTCGCGAACGAGCTGTACGTCGACCGTCGTTCCCGGGGCCGTTTCCGCCACCATCAGCGGCAAACGATTCGACTGCAGGACCGGTCGACCGTCCCAAGCGACGATGACATCGCCGGCGTGGATCCCCGCCCGGGCGGCCGGGCTTCCCGGCTCCACCGTTCCCACCAGTGCCCCCTCGGCGCGCGGTAGACGCAGCGCCTTGCCGAGGTCGGTCGTCACCTCCTGCACCCCCACGCCGATGTAGCCCCGGGTGACCCGCCCGCTGCGCTTAAGTTCCATCGCCACCTGCTTCACCAGCTTCATCGGAATGGCAAAGCCGATCCCTTGCCCCCCTGCGACGATGGCGGTGTTGACGCCCACCACCTCGCCGGCGAGGTTGAAGAGGGGCCCGCCGGAATTGCCAGGGTTGATCGAGGCATCGGTCTGGATGAAATCGTCGTAGGGGCCGGCCCCGACTACCCGCTCCTTGGCGCTGACGATGCCGGCCGTAATGGTGTGGCCCAAGCCAAAGGGATTGCCGATCGCAACCACCCAGTCACCGACGCGCAGCCCTTCCGAATCGCCCAACACCACCGTCGGCAGATGGTGGGCGCCGCGCAGCTTGATGAGCGCCAGATCAGTCTTGGCATCGCGCCCGAGGACGTCGCCTTGGAACTCACGCTCGTCCGCCAGCTTTACTCGAACATCACTGGCATTGCGCACCACATGAAGGTTGGTGATGACGTAGCCATCCGCATCGAAAATCAATCCGGAGCCCAGGTTAGATCGGCGCTCGCGGTGAGGAATGCCGAAAAAACGCTGAAAGAATTCATCCAGTCCATCGCTCTTATCGTGCTGCACCACCTGCGTAGCTTGGACATTCACCACCGCTGGCTTCAGCTTATCGACCAGCGGCGCGAAGGAATCGAGCCCCTGGGCAGCTCCTCCGCTGAGCAGCAGAATGAGCAGGACACGGCAGAGAAGGCGCACTGCAACCGATCGAGCAACCCGTGTGCCACCGAATCTGTGAATCTTCGCCGAGCCACCGTATAATCGCGGCGATGCTCGTGCTCGGCCTCAACTACTCCTACGACGCGGCGGCCTGTATCGTGCGCGATGGTGAAGTACTCGGCGGCGCCCAGGAGGAGCGATTTAGCCGCCTCAAACACGATCGCAATTTCCCGTCGCAGGCGATTGAATTCTGTCTGAAGCGTGCAGGGGCCACGTTGGCCGACGTCGATGCGGTGGGATTCTTTTGGAATCCCGGCATCCATGCCCAGACCCTCAACGTCAAGCAGAGCGGCCTGCCGCGCCACCCGCTCGAGTACCTGTACAATGTGCCGAATCATCTACTGCGCGGATTCGCAGGCGATCCGGTCGCCTCGGTGGAGCAGACGCTGCGAATGAAGAGCGGCCGTCAGCTGACCATCCACTATGTCACCCACCACCTCGCCCACGCCGCTTCGACGCTGTTTCGGGCGCCGTTCGAAGAGGCGGTGCTGCTCACCGTCGATGGCTATGGAGAGCGCACGTCGACCCATATCGCTATTGGGCGCGGCCTCGAAATAGAGACATTGCACACCATCGAATTCCCCCATTCGATCGGTGCGCTCTACGCCGCAGTGACGGAACATCTTGGCTTCCGGGCGAATAGCGGTGAAGGCAAGGTGATGGGCTTGGCCGCCTATGGGCAGCCGTGCCGAGCGAATGAGCTGCGCCAACTGGTGGAGCTGACCGATGAGGGGTTTCGCCTCGATCTCAGCTATTTCTCATTTTTCCTCGAGCGGGAGCGCCGGGTGAGCGAGCGTTTTTGCGCCCGCTTTGGCGCGCCGCGGGCGCCCGAATCGACGCTCGATCAGCACCACTACGATCTGGCGGCCAGTCTTCAGCTCGTCACCGAGGAGCTCCTGCTCCATCTCGCCGCTGTGGCCCGCCGTATGACCGGACAGCGTCGACTGGGGATGGCGGGCGGCGTGGCGCTCAATTGCGTTGCCAATGGGCGTATCGCCCGCGAAGCGGGCTTTGACGAATGCTTCTTTCAACCCGCCGCAGGCGACGCCGGAACGGCGCTCGGCGCTGCGCTCTGGGTCACGCATGGCATCGCACGCAGGCCGCGCCACCGCGGCCTCACCGTGGATACACTCGGTCTCGAGTTCACGGATCAGGAGATCGCCCAGGAGCTCGAGCGGGCGGCACTGCCGTCGCTGTGCCTGCGCGATCCCGCCGCCGCCGCCGCCGAGCTACTCGCCGCCGGCAAGATCATCGGCTGGTTCCAGGGGCGGGCCGAATTCGGCCCGCGCGCCCTCGGCAACCGCAGCATCTTGGCCGATCCTCGTCCTCGAGAGATGCAGGATCAGCTGAACCATCGGGTGAAATTCCGCGAACCCTTCCGGCCCTTCGCGCCCAGCGCGTTGGCAGAACGCGCGAGCGAATTGTTCGAACCCGACATGCCATCGCCCTTCATGCTGCGGGCGCTCCAGGTCCGTCCCGAAATGCGCGCGAAGGTTCCCGCCATCACCCACGTCGATGGCAGCGCGCGCGTGCATACGGTCACGCGCGCAGCGAATCCTCTGTTCTACCGGCTGATCGAAGAGTTCGCCCATCGTACCGGCCTTCCCTGCGTGCTCAACACATCGTTCAACATCCGGGGTGAGCCGATCGTCAACCGCGTCGCCGATGCGCTCAAGTGCTTCTACACCACCGATATGGACGCGCTCATCATCGGCCACCACGCTCTGGCGCGTTCGGCCGAGGCTGCCGCGATCTTGCGCACCCACGCCGAATGATCCCGCGATGACGCGTGTGGGCGCCGCGATCATGAAGCAGCCGGCGCTCATCGCGGCCCTGTGTGCCTTCGCCATCGCATTGCCCACGCTGCGTAACGGCTTTGCGATCGACGATGCCTACCTGGTCGTAGGTAATGCCCGCATCCGCAGCTTCGCCTCCGTCCCAGAGCTATTTTCCCGTCCTTGGGGCAGCGAGGGTGGCGGCGCCTCCTATGCGCGCATCAACGCGGCCTACTATCGTCCTCTCACCGAACTGCTCTACACCGTCGAGTATCGGCTCTTTGGTTTACATCCCGGCGGATGGCACGCGACCAGCGCGCTGCTCCATGCCCTAGTCACCGCTCTGGTGGCACTGCTCGCCGCTCGGATCACCCATCGCGCTTCCGCCGCCTGGATCGCAGGACTGCTGTTCGCCGTGCACCCCGTGCACTGCGAAGCAATTGCGGCGGTCACCTACCAGACCACCCTCCTCGCCACCCTGATGAGCGGCCTTGCCCTGCGGGAGTTCAGCCGGTTCATCGACGGTGAAAACCGCGGCGCCCGCCTCCTCTGGCTGGCGATCGTCAGCGCGTTCGCTGTTTTGGCGAAAGAGGACGCCGCCACCCTGCCGGTGCTGGCCCTCGTCTGGGGAGCCCTCGAACGTCCCTGCTCGTGGCGACAGCGTGCGCTCCCTTGGCTCGCCATCAGTGTCGGTGTGGCGCTGGTGCTCGGAGTACGCTCGCACGTCGTCACACCGTGCGCCGTCACGTTTTTTCCAGGGACGGGGCGCAGCGCCGTGGGCTACACGATGCTGACCGTGCCGTCGCTCTACCTGGAGCTGCTGCTGGTCCCGCTGCGGCTTTGCCCCTTCTACGACTGGTTCCTGGTGCCCATTGTCGACCACCTCTCCACCTCCGCGCTGCTGGGAGTTTTCATCATTGGCTTTGGCGTTTTCCTCGTTGCCGCGCTGGCGCCACGCCATCCCGCGGGTGCCATCGGCCTCGCCTGGCTGGGGCTCGGCCTACTCCCGGTCATGCACCTGGTGCCGATCCTCAACGTAGCAGCGGAGCGATTCCTCTACCTGCCCTCGATCGGTTGGGCGATCGCCATCGGCACCCTGCCGGTACGTCGATCGCTTCAAATTGCTATCGGGATCCTGCTGCTCCTGTACAGCGCGCGCACTCTGGATCGCTGGCCCGATTGGCACGATGACCGCGCGCTCAACCAGGCCACTGCCGCCGCCTTCCCGGAAACGCCAACGCCCTGGCTCAACCTGGCCGATCTCGAGGAGAAGGAGGGCCATCGCACCGCTGCCATCGCGGCACTCATGGAGGCCGCGCGTCGTGCTCCGGGCTGGCCCGTCGTTGAAAAGCGTTTAGTGAGACTGCAATCCAACACTATACCCTAGCGAAACCTTTTTCACCTCTAACCCCTCGGCGCGCAGGAGTCTCTTCTAAATGGTCATCGGACTGAAGAAGAGGCTGTAGGGATCTGCGAACGGATTGACCACCTGCCCGGTATTCAGCTTGACCCCCGGGATGCAGGCCGTGTTGCTCACCTTCCCATTCGAATAGGTTCCCGTGCAGTCGGGGAGAACCGCGTTCTTCTTGGGGCCGTTGGGGTGTGCCACATACTCGCTGCTGCAGGTATAGTTTCCCCGTTGGATGCAGAGCCGGATCGGCCGCGAGACATTGCGGTTGCCGGCCACATCGTAACCACGAACCGCGGCGCACACCGGCCCCTCCGGCAACTTGTTGAGCGTATCGAGCTGCATGCCCAGGCACTGGTTGCCACTGCTGATGGGAGGAATCGAATAGATGGAGGAGATTCCGGGAAGATAGCTGTAGATGTACTTCAGCCAGGTCGGAGGGCAAAGCGACATGCCGGCCATGATGCCCTCACCCCATTTTCCGCAGCTAGGCGGCAGAGGTGCAGAGCTAGTGGTAAAGTCGGGCCCCCCTCCGCTCGGGACTTGGGCCATGGCAAGGGTCAGCGCCTCCTTCGGCCCTTTGACCTGGATCGACGGCACCAGTTCGGGATTGATGTCATCGCAATAGCCGTCGCCATCGCTATCGACGATCAGCGGAACGGGCGCCGCGGGATCGTGGGGCATCACGAACAGCTCGACGCTGCCACTGGCCACTCGGGAGACAAACTCTACGGCGTTCCCCGTCGCCACGTTCCCCCGATCCTCTGCCCGCGCCTTCAACCAGACGATCTGATTGACCACTTCGCCGTCGCTGGCGGTTTCTTCGCCCACCGGATCAAACAGGTTGGCGCAGGTCGAGGGATCCATCTTCCTCACCACCGTGGTCAGCGGCGGATCGAGATCGAGGGCCGGCGGGCTGTTGTCGACAATGACCTGCTCGGCGATCTCCGATTCGTTGCCCAATGTGTCCTGGGCACGGATCGAAATGTTCGGGAACAGAAAGGCGGGATTGAGCTGGCGCGTATCGAAGGTACCGGTGAAGACAGTGCTCGACACCAGCCCCTGAGGCTGGAGAGGAACAGTATGAAGGATCACCAGCTTGTTCTTATCGACATCCGGGACTACTGCCACCACCGTCTTGGATTCCACGCCCGAGGGCGTATCGGAGACGTCGGCCTTGATGGTCAAAATGCCCCCGATGAACGTTCCCGCTGCCGGTTCCAAAAACTTCAACTTGGGTCCCGCTTCATCGACGGTGAACACCACCTCCACACTCGCCGAGGTATTCTTGGTATTGGTCGCCGACAACACCAGTACCTGGTCGCCCGATAGCACCGGACTAAAATCGTGAAACTTGATGGTCCCCGTGAACAGCGATTTGTCATTCTGATTCTGCTCGACGGGGATCGGCACGCTCTGAACCATTGCCTTGACGGAATTCGCCTTGACGCCCACCGGATCGGTCACGGTAAAAAGCAGCGCCGCAGAGCCCTTATAGGTCTTCGGCTTGGTCTTGGGCGAGACGACGGTAAAGACCGGCCCGAGATCATGGTGGCACAGGACCGGCTTGGTGGAGTTCGTGTTATCGCCCAAATCGGTAGCCTGCACCCAAACCCAGGTAGGCCCTGGGGGCAAGTCTGCCAGCGCGATCGAGCCTTGATACTGGTTGTCCGCATCGGTATGACTCATCGATGCGGAGAAGATGGGGCTGCCGTTATTCCCAGAGACAAAGAGCGTCGTCGACTTGACCAGCTGACCGGTGAACATGTCTCCGCTCTGCGGCTTCACGATCGCCGTCGCCAGGAGCGAGCTGCCGGTCAGCAGACCCGAAGGACAGGGGGAGGCCAGGTCGATCGCCAACCCCAAGGGAAACTGCGGCAGGTCCAGCTTCAGCACCGCGGTCATATCGCTCACCGTCGCCAGGTCCTTAGAGCCTCCGGTAAACTTGGCGTCGGCGGCGGGCTCCCAAAACGGTGGGAGCTCCTGGGTGGCGACGCAGCCAACCAGCGGCAGTGCGAGCACGCAAAATCCCTTCATGACCTCTCCACAGCGCATGTTCATCCTTCCGGTGTCAGCTCGATCATCAGAAGCTTGAAGCCCCCCGCGGCCCCTTCGAGATGCTCGCGGTGAGCCACGCGTGCCCGCTCGCGCAGGCGGATCACCAGCTGCACGTTGTGCCCCTGGGGCCGAACGGCCACGTGGGTGACGGCCGTTTGAAACTCGGCGACATTGAGCGGGCGCCGATTGTTGCGCAGCGGCACCACCACCTGCTTGAGCGTGTAGACCAACTGTCCCCGCGACTCCGCCACGCTCCAGTCGATCGGCCCCGTCAGCTCGATGAAGACCCTCGGCACGCCCTCGCTCACCTGGAAGCCGGGCCAGGTCATTCGCACCGGTCCGCCCACCGGGAGCTTGGGCGCCCGGGGCGGCAGATTCTCCTCGCCCGGGGTGACCCCTTGGTAGGCCGGCGGGCGAAGATCCTCCGGGGCGGCGACCGCAAGGGTCGTCACGGAGAGTAGGAGCGCAAGGACGCGCATTGGGTAATCGTAACATCACCTGAGCCAACCACCAAATTCAGCGACGAGAAAACGGGTCGGCGATGGCCACCGGATCAGAAACTTCGCCGGTGACCAGGCGGCGCACTTCGGCCACCAGATAGATCGAACCGCAGCAGATCACCAACTCGCCGCTCTGACTGGCCTCCTCGAGGGCTCGTGGGACTCCTTCGATGGGCATGATGGGAAGCTGGGGCAAAAGCTCGCGGGCACGGCGGGCCAAGTCGTCGGCAGAAACAGCGCGCGGCGAAGCGGGGCGCGTGCACACCAAGCGCGAGGGGCCGCGACCCAGTAAAGGGGCCAAAATCCCCGCCACATCCTTATCGCTGAGCACGCCGATGAGGAGCACAAAGGGCTCTGCGGGGAGCGCCGCGGCTAACGCCTCAGCGCCCGCGGGATTGTGCGCCGAATCGAGAAGCAGATGGGGCGCGATTCGCTCGAGCCGTGCTGGCCAGCGGGTGGAGGCCAGTCCGTGGCGCCGGAGTAGGTCATCCCAAGCGATCCCGGGCGCAAAGGAGGAGGCCGCGAGCGCCAGCGCCGCATTCACCCTCTGGTGTTCGCCATCAAGAGCCAGGCGCACGCCGTCGAGGGAACCGCCGGGTCCACGGTAGGAAAATTGGGCCCGTTCCAGGGATCCCTCGAACTCCTCGCCCCAGCGAAGCAGCAGTGCGCCCGCGGATCGAGCCCTCTTGGCGATTGCACGCGCCGCCGATTCATCGACCGGCCCGGTACAGATCGGTACGCCGCGCTTGGCGATCCCCGCCTTTTCGCCGGCGATCGCGGCCGTCGTCGGGCCCAGCTGCTCCGTGTGCTCGAGCCCAATACTGGTGATCACCGTAGCAAAGGGGTGACAAAGGTTGGTCGCGTCGAGCCGTCCGCCCAGTCCAACCTCGACCACGGCCAGATCGACCTGTTCCCGTGCAAAATGGAGCCACGCCACTGCCGTCGCTACTTCGAAGAAGGTGAGCTCGAGCTCCCGCAGGCGAAGCACGCGGTCGACGAGCTCGGCCACGCGCTCGGGCGCGATCTCGACCCCATCGATGCAAATGCGCTCGGTAAAGCGGCTCAGGTGCGGCGAGGTATAGAGCCCAGTCCGTGCACCTGCCCGCTGCAGTAGCGACGCCGCGAAGGCCGCCGTCGAGCCCTTGCCATTGGTGCCCGCGATGTGAAGCACCGGGATGGCTCGCTCAGGGTGGCCCAGGGCGGCGAGCGCCTGCGCCATCGGCTCGAGCTCAAGCCGGACACCGAATCGGGCGAGCTGACCGAGCTGGCCGAGTGCGCGGGTGTAGTCCAATGCTACGAAAGCAACCGTATCAGCTGCCCGAGACGCGCTTTGAGATCGTGGCGCTCGACGATGGCATCGACCATTCCGTGCGCCAGCAGGTACTCTGCACGTTGAAATCCGGGCGGCAGCCTCTGCCGGATCGTCTGCTCGATCACTCGCGGCCCGGCGAAGCCGATCTGCGCTTTGGGCTCGGCCAGGATGATATCGCCCAGCATCGCGAACGAGGCCGCCACCCCGCCGGTCGTGGGATGGAGCAGCACCGAAAGGAAGGGCACCCCCGCTTCACGCAGCCGCGCCAGCGCGACGGTGGTCTTGGCCATCTGCATCAATGACAAGATCCCCTCCTGCATCCGCGCTCCCCCCGATGCCGAGCAGATGATCGCAGGAATGCGCCGCTCGAGCGCCCGCTCAAATAGCCGGGCGATCTTTTCGCCGACAACCGAGCCCATCGAACCGCCCATGAACTCGAACACGAAGAATCCGATCGCAACCTCGTGCCCCTCGATCCGTGCCACGCCCTCTCGAAAGGCATCGGGTACTCCGGCGCTCTTGGCCGCCGAACGCAGCCGATCGACATAGCGGCGGGTATCCACGAAACCCAGCCGATCTTCCGGCTCGACCGTCGTATCCTCCTCGACGAAACTTCCCTCATCGCACAAAAGCGCGATCCGCTCGATGGTAGGCATCACAAAGTGGTGGCGGCACTTAGGACAGACGCGGCTCGACTCCACCAGCCGCTGGGTCTCGAGGATCTCGCCGCACTGGCCGCACTTGTGCCACAGCCCTGAAGGTACGCTGCGCTTTTCCGCCAGCGCCTGCGACGCTTCCCTCTTCTCCCGCTTGCGATTCCACCAAGCCATGTCGAAAGGTGGACACTACTACGGAGTGTGGCCGCTCACCACCTGCCACACCATCATCAGTACCTCGAGGAGAATCAGCACCAGCACCGAGGACTCGAGCCACAGCGTATGGCGCTGCCGTGACAGATCGACCAGCAGCACCAGGTTCTCCTGAATCATCCGCAGCTTGTACTCGAAGGCGCGGAAGCGGTCGTCGATCTCCAGGATCTCGCGCAGCTGTACAAAAAGCCGGTCGATTGCCTCGACCTCCCAGGTGACATCCGGTTTATCGAACAGGGCCAGCGTTTCGATGACGCCGTTCTTGGTCTGAATGCAGGTTCCGATGAACTGGATGAGATCCTTGACTCGCCCGCGCAGGCGCCCTTCGGTCGCGAGACCTCGGGTGATCAATTCGGATCGGGTCAGAATCTCATCGACATCTTCACCGTAGTAGTCCATCGCCGCCGATTGGGCGAGCAACAGCCCGACCACGCCCGTGACCGAGGGCGATAGGTCCGGCACCAGCACGCGGTCGAAACTCACTTCGGTCGCCGCGCCGGCCATGACCTCGATCACCAGATCCTCCGTCAGGGGAGGATGCGGTTCGCCGGGCAGCTGAGCCGTGATGGCGACGACACAGCGATCTTGGACGGCCGCTCCCGAAAAGAAGACCATCGCACCGAAGTCGTAGGCGATCGCGCTTTCGCCCCCGGGGAAGCGGACCAGTAACTCATCCTTGGCCAGCGTCACCTCGGCCCCCAGCCCTTCCAGCGCGCGGCCGATGTCCTTGAGCCGAAACGTATCGGCAAAGGCGTAGGCGCGAACTGGGACCTGCCGGCGTTCAGACACGGCGCGGACTATACCACTGGCCCGGAGGGTCGGGCAGGAGGCGCAAATAGGCCGCTTCAATCGTTGACAGCACGAAAGTCTGTGCGCTATGGCATGCTGTCGATAAAGGTGGCCACAGTGCGTGAGATCGCGATCGTCGGCGCAACACGAACTCCCATTGGCAGCTTTTTGGGCTCGCTCTCGTCGCTGACGGCGCCGCAGCTGGGCGCGATCGCAATCCGCGAGGCGATCCATCGCGCCGGGGTGGCGAGCGATGCGATCTCCGAAGTGTTCATGGGCTGCGTTCTGCCGGCGGGCGTCGGCCAGGCGCCGGCACGGCAAGCAGCCATCTTCGCCGGGCTACCCAACACGGTTCCCTGCACTACCGTCAACAAAGTCTGCGGTTCGGGCCTGAAGGCGGTACTGCTCGGTGCCCAGGCGATCGCCCAGGGCGACGCCGAGGTGGTGGTCGCAGGCGGCATGGAGTCGATGTCGAACGCCCCCTATCTGGTGCCCAAAGCACGACAGGGGTTGCGTATGGGCCACCAGCAGCTCCTCGATTCAATGGTCCATGATGGGCTGTGGGATGTGTACAATCAGTTTCACATGGGCGTCGCGGCGGAGCTGTGCGCGCGCGAGCACAAAATTGATCGCGCGGCACAGGACTCCCACGCCGCAGAGTCTTACCGGCGTACCCTGGAGGCGCAACGCGCCGGCCGGTTCAAGGCGGAAATTGTTCCGGTAGAGGTGGCGCAGCGCAAAGGGCCACCCCAGGTGGTCGATACCGATGAGGAGCCCGGGCGCGGCGAGATCGGAAAACTGGGCGCACTCAAACCGGCTTTTGAAAAGACTGGCACGGTCACCGCCGGCAACGCGTCCAGCATCAACGACGGCGCCGCGGCGGTGGTGCTGATGGAGCGATCGGCCGCTCTGGCGCGAGGGCTCCAGCCGCTCGGCACCTTGCGCGCCTCGGGCCAGGCGGCGCAGGCCCCGGAATGGTTCACCACCGCGCCGGCCGCTTCGATCGACCGAGCGCTCGAGCGGGCGCAGCTCAAGAAGAGCGACATCGATCTCTACGAAATCAACGAGGCCTTTTCCGTGGTCGCCCTCGCCAACCAGCGGCTGCTCGGTCTCGACGATGCGCGCATCAATGTAAACGGCGGAGCGGTGGCGCTCGGCCATCCCATCGGGGCCTCGGGCGCGCGCATCCTGGTGACCCTGCTCTATGCCATGGCCGATCGCAAAGCGCACCTCGGCTGTGCCTCCCTCTGCATCGGTGGGGGCGAAGCGATCGCCGCCGTGGTGGCGCAGTGATCCAATCCCTGGGCGTGATCGGTGCGGGCCAGATGGGCACCGGCATCGCCCAAGTGGCCGCCGCGGTCGGCTGCGATGTCGTGCTGCTCGACGCCCAAATCGACTGGGCGCGGCGCGGCCTCGAAAGGCTTGGTGCCACGCTCGAAAAACTGGTGCAAAAAGGCAAGCTCGAGGCGGAAAAGAGAAGTGCGCTACTGGGCCGCATCCGCATCGGCGACGGCTACTCAAGTTTGGTCGACTGCGATTTTATCATCGAAGCGGCCCCGGAAAAGCAGGCGCTCAAGCTCGAGATCTTCCAGCAGCTCGCCAAAGTGGCGCGCCCCGAGACCATTCTCGCCTCGAATACCTCGTCGATTTCGATCACCCTACTCGGCGCACAGACGCGCCAACCGAACCGCGTCATCGGCATGCACTTCATGAATCCCGTGCCGCTCATGAAGCTGGTCGAAGTGATCCGCGCCCTGCCGACCGATGAAGAAACTTATCAGGCCACGATCGGCCTTGCGCGCCGCCTCGGCAAGGAGGTGGTGACGGCCAAAGACATCCCCGGCTTCATCGTCAATCGGGTGCTCATCCCATTTCTCAATGAGGCCTGTTTCGCGTTGCAAGAGGGGCTCGGCACCGTCGAGGATATCGATAAGGGCGTAAAACTCGGACTCAACCATCCGATGGGGCCCTTCGAACTGGCGGATCTCATCGGCCTCGACACCTGCCTGCAGATTGCCGAAGTGCTGCAGCGCGAGCTTGGGGAGGACAAGTACCGTCCAGCCCCGCTGTTGCGCCAATATGTCGCGGCCGGATGGAACGGTCGCAAGAGCGGCCGTGGCTTCTATAAGTACTAAGAGGAGATCCCTTGCCCTTTGAGAACTTGCTGTTCGAAGTCGACGGACCGGTGGCGACCCTCACCCTCAACCGCCCGACGGTGCTCAATGCGCTCAATCGCGCCGTGATCGAAGAGCTGATCCAGCTGTTCGAGCAGCTCGAGAAGAACCACGAGATCCGCGTGGTCATTCTCACGGGCGCGGGTGACAAGGCCTTCGTCGCCGGTGCCGATATCGCTGAGATGAAGGATCTTACGCCGGAACAGGCAGCCAATTTTTCCGCGCGCGGCCACGATCTCGGTGATCTCATGGCCTCGGTGCCGCAAGTCGTGATCGCGGCGGTCAACGGCTTCGCGCTCGGCGGTGGCGCCGAGCTGGCGTTGGCCTGCGACTTCATCTACGCCTCGGAGCGGGCCAAGTTCGGCCAGCCCGAGGTGAGCCTCGGTGTGGTGCCTGGCTTTGGCGGCACACAGCGCCTCGCCCGACGCGTCGGGCCAGCGCAGGCACTCGAGCTGTGTGCCACCGGGGATCTGATCGATGCCGCCGAGGCGCTTCGGATCGGCCTCGTCAACCGCGTGGTGCCGGGGGCCGATCTACTCGCCACCGCCCAAGCCACCGCGTTGCGCATCGCTAGCCGAGGCGCGGTGGCCGTCAGCCTCGTCAAGCAGGCGGTTCACGCCTCGCAGGAGCTGCCGCTCGCCGAGGGCAATCGCTTCGAAGTGCGCAGCTTCGGCACCTGCTTCGAAACGAAGGACCAGAAAGAGGGCATGGCCGCCTTCCTGGCCAAGCGACCGCCCCAATTCACAGGACAATAATGGACCTCCAACTCACCGACGAGCAGCGGCTGGTGCAAGAGACCGCGCGCACCTTTGCGCGCGAAGAGGTGCTGCCCAAGGCCTCCCAGCTCGACCGTGAACATCGCCATCCCAAAGAGCTGGTGGCGCGGATGGCGGAGCTGGGACTCCTCGGCATCGCCGTCCCGGAAGAGTGGGGCGGCGCGGGCCTCGACAACGTCAGCTATGTATTAGCGATGGAAGAGATCTCGCGCGCCTGCGCTTCGACCGGCGTGATCCTCTCGGTCAACAACTCGCTGGTCTGCGATCCGCTGCTCAAGTTCGGCAGCGACCCGCAAAAGCGCGAGTTCTTGAAACCCCTCGCGGCGGGCGAAAAGCTGGGCTGCTTTGCGCTTTCCGAACCCGAGGCGGGCTCCGACGCCGCCGCGCAAACGACCGTCTCTCACCGCGATGGCAACGGATGGGTCATCACGGGCATCAAGAACTGGATCACCAACGGCCCGGTCGCCGATACCTGCATCCTCTTCACCATGACCGACCGCGCCGCCGGATCGCGCGGCATCACCGCTTTCATTCTGCCCATGAATGCGCCCGGCGTCCGCTGCGGTCCGCCCGACCGTAAGCTCGGCATCCGCGCGTCACAATCGTGCCAGATCTTCCTCGACGAAGTGCGGCTCGACGATAGCCACCGGCTCGGCGAGGTGGGCGGCGGCTTCAAGGTGGCGATGAGCACCCTCGATGGTGGGCGCATCGGCATTGCCGCACAGGCGGTCGGCATCGCGCGTGCGGCGCTCGAGGATGCCATGGGCTATGCGCGCGAGCGCAAGACCTTCGGGCAGGCGATCGCGCAGCACCAGGCGATCCAGTTCAAGTTGGCGGATATGGCGACCGAGGTGGATGCGGCCCGCCTCCTCGTCTGGCGGGCGGCGACGCTCAAGGATCGCGGCGCGCGCTTTACCAGCGAAGCCTCGATGGCCAAGGTGTTTGCTTCAGAAGTAGCTAACCGCGTCGCCAAGGAGGCGGTACAAATTTTCGGCGGCAACGGCTATGTCGAGGATTTCCCTGTCGAGCGCCATTTCCGCGACGCCAAGATCACCGAGATCTACGAGGGCACCAGCGAAATCCAGCGCCTCGTCATCGCTGGCAATCTGCTCAAGGAGTGACCATGCGCCCGGTTTATCTTGGTCTCGTTCTCCTCGCTGGCTGTGCCGCCACGCAGCGGACCGCACCGCCCCCCCCCGACCCGTCCACCGGTGGTGATCCGCAGGCGATCCCAGCCGAGAAGTTCGACGAGCTCAACCAGTTTTTCCACCGCAAAGCGGCACAGCTGCGCTTCACCTGCTACGACCGCGAGGTGGAGCGCACGCACCAAAAGTACGAGGGCAATGTCTCGCTCTCCGTCATGGTGCTGCCGGGCAACAAAGCGGGTGAGATCCGCGTGACTGAATCGTCACTCAAGAACCCGCCGATTGAGCAGTGCATCGTCGAGCAGATCCGCTCTTGGGACTGGCCCGAGGTGCCCGCGCCCGCGCCCTTTACCGGATCGCTCAACTTCAAGCCTGCCTGGTGATGCGGTTGGCGCTCACTTTCGTGGTGGCAGCGATCGGCTGCGCAGGGCCGGCCTTGCCGCCGCCCAGGGTGGCACAACTCCCACCGGTCTGATGATGGATTTTGAACTTACAGACGAGCAGCGCCTGATCCGCGATACTGCGCACGATTTTGCGGAGCGCGAACTGCGGCCGCGCGCTGCTGAGCGCGACCGAACCGGCCAGTTCCCCGTCGAGGAGCTGCGCGCCCTCGCCAAGCTGGGGCTGCTCGGCGTCAATGTCCCCGAGCCGCTCGGTGGCGCCGCAGCGGGCGCGATTGCCTATGCGCTGGCGATGCAGGAGATCGCGCGCGCCGACGCCTCCGTCTCGGTGGCCATGGCCGTCACCAACATGGTAGCAGAGGTGATCGTGCGCTTCGGCACCGAACCCCAGGCGCGCGAGCACGTCCCGCGGCTCACCTCGGGCGAGTCTCTGGCCGGCGCCTTTGCCCTCAGCGAACCACAGGCCGGCTCCGACCCCGCGGCAATGGCCACCACCGCGAAGCGAACTCCATCGGGGTGGCGCATCGATGGGGCCAAGCAGTGGATCACCTCGGGCGACCACGCTGGCCTGTTCGTGGTGTGGGCCAAGACCGATCCTGCCACCGGCGCGCGCGGCATCAGCGCATTTCTGGTGAAGGGCAATACCTCCGGTCTCTCCTGCGGACGGCGCGAGCACAAGATGGGGCTGAATGGCTCCTCGACGGTACCACTGCGCTTCGACGGCTGTGAAGTGGGAGAGGAGGCGCTGCTGGGAGGACTCGGACAAGGCTTCAAGATCGCCCTCGCCGCACTCGACGGCGGCCGCATCGGCATCGCTTCGCAAGCGCTCGGCGTGGGGCGCGCAGCACTTGAGGCGACCCGCACTTATGTGAAGGAGCGCCACCAGTTTGGCCGACCGCTCGCCGCCAACCAGGCGGTGCAATTTCGCCTGGCCGATGTCGCCACCGAGCTCGAAGCGGCGCGCCTCCTCACCCTGCGGGCCGCCTGGCGCAAAGAGCAGGGGATGCCCTTTACGCGCGAGGCTTCGATGGCCAAGCTCTATGCCTCGGAGGCCACTGGCCGGGCCTGTGATGCGGCAGTGCAACTCCATGGTGGCTACGGCTACACGCGCGAATATCCGGTCGAGCGCCTACTCCGCGATGCGCGCGTGCAGCGCATCTACGAGGGCACGAGCGAAATTCAGCGCCTCGTGATCGCGCGCGAGTTACTCTCTTCCGAACGCGGAGGTGGTACGTGAGTCAAGCAGCCAGCCCCAGCGCCCGAAAGATTCGCATCCTGGTGGCCAAACCGGGTCTCGACGGCCACGACCGCGGAGCTAAAGTGGTTGCGCGCGCACTTTCCGATGCCGGTTACGAAGTCGTCTACACGGGCCTTCATCAGACTCCCGAAATGATCGCGGCTGCCGCGGTGCAAGAGGCGGTCGATGCTGTCGGACTCTCGATCATGTCGGGGGCGCATCTCACGCTCTTTCCCGCGGTGATCGACGCCCTACGTGCACGCGGCGCCAATGAGATCATGGTCTTCGGGGGTGGCATCGTGCCCAATGAGGATCTGCCCGCGCTCCAGCAAGCGGGCGTAGCGGCGATCTTCAAACCGGGAGCATCCACGCAGGAGATCATCGATTGGGTGGAGCAAACCATTCGCCCGCGCCTCGGGACCCAATGAGAGCGTTGGCGTTGGCGTTGGCATTGGCGCTGCCGTCGGCGCATGCTGAACCGAGCGATGAAGAGCTCGGCCGGCGACTCCAGGGCGAGCTGCACCTCCACGCCAAGGACATCCACGATTGTTACGATCGCGAGCTCAGCTCTGGCCTGCCCGGCGCCCGGGGCGAAATCCTGCTTCGCCTGTTCGTGGCTCCGGACGCGTCCGTGGCACGCGCCGAAGTCCTCAAAGATCAGATCGGTTCTCCCAGTCTCGCCAGCTGTCTGATCACCAAAGTTCGCAGCTGGCGCCTACCCACCATCGCGGGACCGACCGAACAGCAGGTGGTTTTTCCTCTCGCCTTTCGCCCCTCAGCGTCCTCGGCCGTCGTCGTTCACGCGGCCGACCTCGCGAGCTATCCGATCCTGGGCGGTAAAGGAGCCGTCAAACTACTGTTCGATCCTCCGCCCGGGGCATCGATGCAACTCCTCGAAGCGCAGGCAGGCGCCGAGGTGGCCCTGCACCAGCACGAGCAATCGGACGAGCTGCTCTATCTTCTGAGTGGCAAGGGCGAGATGACGGTTGCGGGAGAGAAGTATGCCGTGACGACCGGCGATGCCATCCGCATCCCCAAGGCGACGGCGCATTCGCTGCGGGTGATTGAAAAGTTGAGTGCCCTGCAGTGCTATACGCCGGCCGGCCCCGAGCAGCGCTTCAAGGAGAAGCGGAAATGATCGACTTCGATCTGACAGAGGACGAGCAGCTGTTGCAGAAAATGGTACGCGACTTTGCCCGCGCGGAGATCGCTCCCCATTCACGTCGCTGGGACGAGGAGGAGCACTTCCCATCGGAAATCATCCCCAAACTGGCCGACCTGGGGCTGCTCGGCATGAGTGTCCCAGAAGATTTTGGCGGCACCGCGCTGCCGATGCAGCAGATCATGATCGTCATCGAGGAGCTGGCGCGTGTGGATGGTTCGGTGGCGATCACGGTCGCATCGCACAATGGTCTCTGCACCGGCCACATCGCGCTGGCTGGCACCGACGAGCAAAAGAGTAGGTACCTGCCGCGTTTGGCGTCTGGTCAAGCGCTCGGCGCTTGGGGGCTCACCGAACCGGGATCGGGATCGGACGCAGCCGGTGCACGCACCCGTGCAATCCGCGCGGGCAGCCACTGGGTCATCAATGGCACCAAGACCTTCATCACCCAGGGATCGGTCGGATCGATCTACGTCGTGCTGGCCGTGACTACGCCTGAGAAAAAGCAACATGGCATCACCGCCTTCATCATCGAAAAGGGCACACCCGGCTTTCGCGTCGGCAAGAAGATCGAAAAGATGGGGCTGCACGCCTCCGATACCACCGAGCTCATTTTCGAGGACTGCGCCATTCCCCTCGAGAATCAGCTCGGCCCGCTCGACGGCGGCTTTATCGATACGCTCAAGATCCTCGACCGGGGACGCATCTCGATCGGTGCCATGGCGCTCGGACTGGGCTGGGGCGCCTACGAGGCCGCACGCGCCTATGCCAAGGAACGCAAGCAGTTCGGCCGTGCGCTCGCTGACAACCAGGCCATCCAGTTCATGCTGGCCGATTCCAAGACCGAGCTCGAAGCAGCGCGCCTGCTCTTGCGTCGGGCCGCCTGGCAGCAGGATCAGAAGCTGCGCACGACGCTGACCTCATCGATGGCCAAGCTCTACGCCGCCCAGGCTGCGATGCGAGCCTGTGACCGTGCCATCCAAATCCATGGCGGCTACGGATACACCCGCGAATTCCCCGTCGAGCGCGCGCTCCGTGATGCCAAGCTATGCGAGATCGGCGAGGGCACCAATGAGGTCCAGCGCATGGTGATCGCGCGTGAGCTATTGGGGCGTGCGTGAGTCCCTCGGCTCTGGTCGACCGCGTCCTCGGCGGCGATGTGCGAGCGGGCGCGCGTCTCATGCGCGATCTCGATGATGCCCTGCCCGAGGCCATCGAGATTCTCAAACAGCTCTACCCCGCCACCGGACGCGCCTTTGTGCTCGGCATCACCGGCAATCCCGGCGCCGGCAAGTCGACCGTCGTCGATGCGCTGATCGAACGCTACCGCAAACAGGGCAAGCGCGTAGGCGTCATTGCCATCGATCCCACTTCGCCCTTCTCTGGCGGCGCCATCCTCGGCGACCGCATCCGCATGCAGCGCCACGCCACTGACGACGGCGTCTTCATCCGTTCACTGGCAACACGCGGCCATCTCGGCGGACTTTCACGCTCCACCGCCGATCTCGTGCTGGTCCTCGATGCCATGGGCTACGACCTGGTGATCGTCGAGACCGTCGGTGTCGGCCAGGACGAGGTCGAGATCGTCAGCCAGGCCGATACTACCGTCGTCGTCACCGTCCCCGGCCTCGGCGACGAGATCCAGGCGATCAAGGCTGGCATCCTCGAGATCGCCGATGTCCTGGTCGTCAACAAGGCCGACCGCGAAGGCGCCGACCGCTCAGTGCACCATCTCCTCTCTATGCTCGAACTGCGTAGCCATGACGCCGTACCCGTCGAAATCATAAAAACTGTCGCCTCCACCGGCCAGGGCATCGACGATCTGGTCGTCGCCATCGAGCGCCACGCCACACGCCCGCGACAGGCCAACGATCCCCGACGGCAAAAACGCGCGCAGGCGATGATCACGGAGGCCCTCTTTGAACGATTGCGCCGTCAGGTGGTCGACGCATTCATCGCGTGCCCGCAGCTGATCGCGCGTGTCGCCGCGCGCGAGCTCGACCCCTATAGCGCCGCTGATGAGCTGCTCGCTTCGCTTGACACGACATCGGCTCACGCAGAAGATGAATCGCTTTTTCCGCCCAGGTAGCTCAGCTGGTAGAGCAGCGGACTGAAAATCCGCGTGTCCCCGGTTCGATTCCGGGCTTGGGCACTACGGTTGTAAG
>JAHFDT010000020.1:0-2236 GCA_023248875.1 Myxococcales bacterium
AAATTTGTACCGTCGCGAATGGTGCAAACCGGCACCACGAGCCTCCCCATTTCCCAGGGCCACGCGCTGCACGTCGCGTCGCTGCCACCGCACCATCGCGACCCATTCGATCGCCTGCTCGTTGCCCAAGCGCAGCTCGAACGGCTTCCGATCGTAACAGCCGATCGTCGGCTTACGGAGTACGATGTCAAGCTCATCCGCTGTTGAAACCACGCGCGATCTGTTAGAGCGTGTTTGAAAACGTCGCGAGCAGCCCCGGATGCAAGGCGGCGCGAGCACCGAAGCGCAGCGTACACGGAAGTACGTGAGCATCGGAGCGCAGCGCCAACACAGCAGACGGGGTGCGCAGCAGTTTTCAAACACGCTCTTACGGGCGAAGGCATGGGACAACGGTGTATAATCCCTTTTACCCATGAGCGTTCCCATCGAACTTCTCGAAGAGATCAAATTCTTTCACGGATTGCCACGCGCCTATCTCGAGCGGATCGCCATGCTGGGTCAGGAGGAGCAATATCCTGCGGGCAGCACACTGTTTGCCGAGGGCGATCGCGGCGATAAATTTTATCTCATCACCGAGGGTGCGGTCCGTATCTCGCGGATGGTGCCGGGGATGGGCGAAGAGGCGCTGGCGATCTTGCGCCGGGGATCCTATTTCGGTGAGATGGCACTCTTTGATGACGCACCACGATCGGCCCATGCGCTGGTGCACGAGCCGAGCCGATTCTTTTCGATCAAGAAAAAGGACCTTGAAGACCTGCTCTTCGTCGATCGTGATCTGGCGTACGACCTGCTCTGGAACTTCGTACGTACGCTGACTACACGGCTGCGCGAGGCCAACGATAAGGTGGCCTTTCTATCGGTGACATCGAAGTTTTAGCTAGTGAATCTTACCGAGTAGCGCGAACGAGATGATCAGCGAGTAGATCACCAGCGACTCGATCAGCGCGAGACCGAGAATCATCGGGGTAAACAGCTTGCCCGCGGCGCCCGGGTTGCGCGCGATGCCGTCGAGCGCGGTCGAGGCGGTGCGGCCCTGGCCGAGCGCACCACCGAAGGCGGCCAGCGCAATGCCGAAGCCGGTCGCTACAGCGATCCACTTATCGCGCTCGCCAAAAGCGGCGGCGCCGGTCTCCTCGGCGAAAGCGGTTGCGGCTACCAGCAGCGTGACCAGTCCGGACAGTACAGCGGCGAGTTTCTTCGAATTGCGAACGATCATACGGGTCCCCCTTGTCTAGTGCTCTTCGTGGGCTACTGCGCCCTGGATGTAAACCATCGTCAAGAGGCAAAATACCAGCGTCTGGACGATGGCCACCAGGACGCCGAGAATCAGGAACGGCACCGGCACGAGCAGCGGCACCGCCATAAAGAAGGCCGCGACCACCTTGTGGTCCGAAGCCATGTTGCCCATAAGGCGCAGTGTCAGCGACACCGGGCGCGCGATGTGGCTGATGAGTTCGATCACCAGCATCACGCCCATGAGGGGCAGCGCATACCACTTCACGATCGGGCCGAGGAAGTGTTTGAAATAGGCGATGCCATGCTCTTTGACGCCGTAGATGTGGGTGACGAGAAAAACCGCTAGGGCGAGGGCGAGATTGGTTTTGATCATCGAGGTCGGTGGGATGAAACCGGGGATGAGCGCCAGCGCGTTCGAAAAGAAGATGAAGACCGCCAGCGCACCGATAAAGGGCAAGAATCGCTCGGCGTTGTGGCGGCCCATCACGCCCTCCATCATGGAAAAGACGGCATCGGTGAAGAGCTCGAACAGATTGCGCAGTCCAAAGCGTGCGGGGGGCACGATCGCTGCCTCGCCGCCCGCAGCCACCGCGCGCCGAAAGGTGATTCCGCCGAAGATCACAAAGAGGAGCACCAGCAGCGCGCCCAGTACGTGCGCCAGCGTAAAATGGGACTCGCTGAACATCTGCCAGCGATAGAAAAAATGCTGCGAAAAGCCCTGCTCGGCGTTCTCACGGCCGAGCAGATGGGCCGCCCACGTCCGGAGATTATGGATTCCGGGTAGGAAGTCGAACCAGGTGGTCTCCTCACCCATTGGACTCCTCTACGTTCCCTTCGTTCTTCCATCCGGCGTCGATTGCCGCGGCCACGATGGCAACAGGAAATACCGAAATTCCGACCAAGAAGCCAGCGGTGTGAACGCGTAGGTAGTGCACGATCAGAAACACCAACCCGGCGAGCACCAACATCTTTAGATTGAATAGCAGCACGACGGCGCCGG
>JAHFDT010000020.1:2246-31794 GCA_023248875.1 Myxococcales bacterium
CACTTTTGAGCAGGCGCTCACCGATGCGCCGGAGCGCTACCGCATTGGCGGTAGCGAGTCCGGCGCCCACGGTCGCGCCCCAAGCCATGCTGCGCGGTGCTACGAGGGTGGCGCCACCGATCACCAGCGCGGCCAGCGACAGCGTCCAGCGCTCCACGGCCATGAGATGGCGCGCCTCCACGGCTAGTCCTTCTGCTCCCGCTGATACTGACGCGCCACGCGAAGCAGCTCGCGAAAGGCGGCGGCGACGCCCAGGATCATACCGGCCACCGAAAACCAGGGTTGTGCGTGAAAGCGATCATCGAGCCAGCTTCCCGTGAAGTAACCGATTCCGATCGCGACGCCAAAAAAAATGCCGACATAGCTCACCTTCCAGGAGGCCATCCACATCTTCTTGGCGTCGGGATCCGTGAGCGTTCTCCATCGAATCGGCGGGTGCGAGTTACCATGCTCGCCTCGTGCGCGTCAATTGGTTTGCGTGACAGAACCGTGGATTGACACCTCCTGGCGTCGCTGGTACCTATACGCGCCCTCATGAGGCTCGCTTGAAGCTGCACCTGATCGGTATTTGTGGGACGGGGATGGGCTCGGTCGCGGGCCTTCTCAAAGAGGCGGGCCATGAGGTCCGGGGCTCGGATGAGTGTGTCTATCCGCCGATGTCCACGCAGCTCGAGGCGCTTGGCATTCCGCTTTTGAGCGGCTACCGGGCGGAGAATCTCGATTGGGGGCCCGACCAGGTGGTGGTCGGCAACGTGTGCCGCAAGGACCACGTGGAGGTCCTGGCCGCCCAGGCGCGCGATCTGCCGCTGACCTCCTTTCCGGCGATCCTCGAGGAGCTATTCCTTTCGGCACGCCACTCGCTGGTGGTGGCAGGAACCCACGGAAAGACCACCACTTCGTCGCTGGCCGCATCGGTCCTGGTCGATGCGGGCCGCCATCCCGGCTTTCTCATCGGCGGCGTGCCGCAGGGCTTGGGCCGGAGCTTTCAGGCCGGTGGTGCCGAGGCGCCCTTTGTGGTCGAAGGCGACGAGTATGACACCGCCTTTTTCGATAAGGGATCGAAGTTTTTTCACTATCGTCCCCGAACCGCAATTATCACCTCGGTCGAGCTCGACCACATCGACATTTTTGCCTCCTTCGAGGAGGTCAAGCGGGCCTTCCAGCACTTTGTGGCGCTGATTCCCAGGGAGGGGCTACTGGTCGTTTGCGCGGACGATCCGGGCGCGATGGCCTGCGCGGTCGAAGCGCGCTGTCGCGTCGAGCGCTATAGCGTGACCGACCGGGAGGCAGAATGGCGCGCGCACGCGATCAAAGCGCGGAGCGGCGGGCGCACGGTGTTTGCGGTCGAACGGCGCGGGGTCCTTTTCGGCGAGTTTGAGACCGGTCTGCCGGGCCCCTTTAACTGGGCCAACGCGCTCGGCGTCATCGCTGCGCTGGCCGATCAGGGTCTGCACGCGCCGGAGATCGCGCGCGGTCTGCACCGCTTTGCGGGGGTGCGGCGCCGGCAGGAGGTGCGTGGAGTCGCCCAAGGCGTGACGGTGGTGGACGATTTCGCCCACCATCCCACTGCCGTTGCCAGCACGCTGTCCGCGCTGCGCGGGCGCCACGGCGGCGGCAAACTCTTTGCGGTGTTCGAGCCGCGTTCGGCGACTTCGCGACGCGCACTGTTTCAGGAGGAGTATGCGCAGGCCTTTGGCGCCGGGGACGAAGTGATTATCGGCGCCGTCCATGCGCCCGAAAAGGCGCCCCCAGGAGACCGTCTCGACCCGGAAAAGTTGGCGGCCGATCTGCGCAGCCGCGGCCACCAGGCGCGCTCTTTACCGACCGTCGATCAGATCGCCGAGCACATCGCGGCCCAGGCCGCGCCTGGCGATACGGTGGTGGTGATGTCGTGCGGAAGCTTTGGTGGTGTGCACGATCGGATCCTCGATCGCCTGGGTTTGGCGGTGACGCCTGCCCGCCATCCCGACCTTCCTCAGGTAAAAGCGCTGCTCGACCGGGTGGGTCTGCCCTATGCCGATCTCGACACCCATCTCGAGGAGCTACTGGTGCTGCGCGACGGCCAGGCGCTCCCCGGCTGCGTGGCGATGGAGCTCTGGGAAGAGGCGGGCCTTTTGCGGTCGCTGGCGATCGTGCCCGAGCGGCGCGGCGAGGGGCTGGGCTGGATGCTGGCTGATGCGGCCCTGTCGCGGGCGCGACAGCGAGGAGCTCGAGCGGTCTACCTGACCACCGAGCACGCCACCGATTTTTTTGCCGAAAAGTTTGGGTTCGCCACGTGTGAACGGGCCGCGCTGCCCAAGTCGATGCTGAGTTCCAGCCAGTTCAAAGCAGCACGCGCACAGGCCACCACTCTCATGAAACTTTCACTGTAATTCGTGGACGAGCTCGCAGCCGTGCTGGAGATCGCCCGTGAGGCAGCGGGGCTCTTGCAAGAGGGCGCGGGGCGCCACCACCTCGCCCACACCAAACTTTTGCCGACCGATCTGGTGACCGATTACGACCGGAGATCAGAGGAGCTGATCGTACGCCGGCTGCACGCCGCCTTTCCTGGCGATCAAGTGCTCGCCGAAGAGGGAGGCCTGTCGGGATCGTCGTCGGCTCGTCGCTGGCTGGTTGATCCGCTCGACGGAACCACCAACTTTGCGCATGGCCTGCCGCTGTTCTCGGTATCGATCGCACTCGAGGTGGAGGGTGAACTGGAAATTGGCGTAGTAGCGGCGCCGGCGCTGGGGTGGATCTTTGCCGCCCAACGGGGAGCGGGCGCCACTTGCAACGGGGAGCCGCTGCGGGTCAGTGAGACAGCGTCGCTCGCAGAGTCGCTGCTCGTGACCGGGTTTCCCTACGATCGGCAGACCAGCGCCGAGAACAACCTCGCGCAGTTCGTCGCGTTGCAACAGCGCGCGCAGGGGGTACGGCGGCTGGGCTCGGCGGCGCTCGATTTGGCGCTGGTGGCACGCGGCGCGCTCGACGGCTATTGGGAGATGAAGCTTAGGCCCTGGGATCTCGCCGCTGGCACGCTCCTGGTTCGTGAGGCGGGAGGTGTGGTCACCGATTGGCGTGGAGGGGGCGTTGCTATCGACCGCGGTGCCGCGGTGGCGACGAATGGACGGATTCATACACAGCTTTTGGCGACTCTCGCTTCCTTGGGGATCCCCCCTTCGGCCCAATAACAATAGGAGGAACGATGCGAACTCATGGTTGGAAGATAGTCCTGTTGCTGGCGAGTGTGGCGCTGGCCGATCGCTCGCCTTTCAAGGAGGGCAAGTGGCAGATCACGGTGCAAATGGAGATGCCCGGGATGCCGATGGCGATGCCTCCGATGACGACGACCCAATGTCTGACGAAGAAGGATATGGTGCCGCGGGATCCGCAGCACTCGAAGGATTGCCAGGTGGTCGATATGAAGGCGAGCGGCGGCAAGGTTTCGTGGAAAATGCGCTGTACCGGTAGGCGCCCGGTCGAGGCGACGGGCGAGGGGACCTATGAGGGGGACACCTTTCATGGACAGATGACGATGAGGATGTCCGATCCACGCTCCGGCCGGCCGATGGAGATGAAGCAGACGATGAGTGGACGGTGGCTGGGGGCGTGTGACAGCAAGTAGCCGGGGTGGCGGTTTCAGTGGCCATCGATCCAGCACGCTATCTATTGGAATCCCTTACATAGCAAACTGGCTCGCCCTTTGCTGAGGTTGCCTCCGGAATCACTCCCGGAGGAGCTGTGATGAACCGAACGGCAGCGATCGTGTGGTCTAGCTTTGCGCTTTTCGGCGCTGCATCCGCCCGGCCTGGTGGACCCACGCCCGTTCGGCCGACGCGCATGGTTCCCCTCACGCGGGGGACTATCGCCCGCGAGTTTCCCGACAAGCACTCCGCCGCCGAGCTCGTCGCTTTGGCCAAACAGCGGCAGTGGAAACCGTCTCAGAATTGGATCGCGACGGAAGGCAAGCGCTACGGCCGGTTGCTGATCGTCAGTGACCTTCACCCGGGGCCGGGCACTGACCCGCTGACGGGCAAGGTCCATCCGGTCGAGGCGTTTATGCGCGACCGGCAGGAGATCGATTTCCGGAATATGCTGACCAAGGAGTGGCAATCCTCGCGCGCAGATGGCCGCGTGCGCACGCTGGTGCTCAACGGCGATGTGTTCGAATTCATGCAGGTGACGACCGCGCCGGAAGGGCAGAAGTTCACCGGAGGGAAGGACCAGTACGGGCCGCTCAACACACCGCGCAACATCATCACCAAGCTGCGCGAAATCTGGGAGGGCCATCCCGATATGTTCAAGGCCTACGCGGAGCATCTCGTCAACGGCCATCGGATTGTTCTGCTGCCTGGCAACCACGACCGGCAGCTCGTGCACCCGGCGGTACGTGCGGCGCTGCGCTCGATCCTGAAGACCGAAGTGGCGAGGGCGATCGGCGCGGACCCAACTTTCCAACCGGCGCTCACAGGAGAGGCGCGCCACGTCGCTGCGATTCACCAGGCGCGCACCGTTCTTGAGGAGCGCTTCGAACTGCATCCGCACTTCTTCATGGTCGGCGATGTGTTTGTGCGGCACGGCAATCAGAACGATCATTCCAACTCCTTCTCGACGATGCTCGGCGATTTCTACGCCCACCCGCTCAAGCGCGACCAACCGATGGAGGCGGCGCTGGGCGACTACTTCGTCAAGGCGGTATTCAATACCGTCAACGCCAAGATCCCGTGGGGAAAGAGCGAAGACAACAAACTCATGGTGGCGCATGAGGCGCTCAAGAAGGACCACGGCCGGCTATTCTCCGCTGCTAAGCTGCTCAAGGCTTTCGTTTACATCATGACCCGAGAGGGCCATGGGACGCCGCGCGATGTCACTGCGCAGAAGGTCAAGGAGGAGGAAGATCTGGTTCGCCTGGTGCGGCAATATGGCATGGTGGAAAAGTTCAATCACCTTCGCGAGGGCAAGGCGCCGCTCGCTGAGCGGGAGGTGGTCGATCTGCTCCTCGAGTATCAGAGCAAGCAGGCGGAGCCACTTCTGAATACCTTTCAGCGCGGGACGGGGCTGGTTCATCGTGCCTTCACAGCGCTGCGTAGGCTTCCCAGCTTGATCAAGAAAATTCGCGGCAGCGCGGAGCAGTACGAGCAGGCGGGCAATCACTTCCTCTTCGACCAGGTGGGCATCAAGACCGTCGCCACCGGTCATGACCATCTGTTTCGGCTGGAGCGGTTTGTCGTGGGAGAACCGGGCAAGGAGCGGCTCGGACAGGTTCTCGATGATGCCACTTGGCTCGATGCCCACCCGAGCCCGAAGGCACGCACCGTGTTGGCCCAGCTGCCGGAACGGCGCGGCGTGATCGCGGTCGATTTCGACGGCGCAGGAAGCCATTCCACACTCAACCACTGGGATCCGGTGCGTCACGAGCTTTTGCCGGTGACGGTGCTGGAAGACATGGAAGAGGCGCTCGGCAAAAAATAGCCGCTACGGCGCGCATGAGACGCGTTAAGCGCGGCTTTCGTCCTCGCTCGGCCTCGTCACATACTAACCTGTATGCTCCTCGGCCTCGGTCCGCGAGGCTCCCGGTCCGAGGACGTCTGCGACCGAGGCCGTGGAGAGGCGCTCGCGCTTAACGCGTCTCATGCGCGCCTTATCTCAGCTTCTGGACGATACGCGCTTTCGCTATTGCCGCGGCGAAACGAGGATCGCTCTTGAGCGCGGCCCAGGCCGGGTCCTTTTCAACGCCATCCAAATCCTCGACGCCGCGGCCGAGCGCGGTTTCGAGGGCTGACATTGCTTCCACGCCCTTTCCTGCGAGGGCCCAGACCATCGCGCGTCCATAGGAGGCGTAGGCTCGGCCGGGCGTGAGGGTCTCCAGTCGGTCGAACAGCTCTCTCGCGCGTGCCTCCTCTCGCTTCTTTGCCAGCGTCAGGCCGAGGCAATAGAGTGCTCCAGGATCGTTGGCGACGATCGCCAGGGCCGCGCGCAGGTGCTGCTCTGCGCCATCGAGCTGGTTCTGCGCCAGCAGGAGCTTACCGAGGGCGGAATGGGCCAAGGCGTCAGTGGGATCCTCATCGACCAGCGCTTCGAACTGGGAGCGGGCCGCGGCGATCTTACCACCGCGCAGCGCAATCGTTGCCTGGCCGCGGCGTGCCTCGCGGGCGTTCGGATCGATCGCCAAGGTCGTTTGGTATTCTCGATGGGCCGCCGCGATCTCGCCAACCTCGAACAGCGCGTTGCCGAGTAGTAGGTGGGCGTTCGGATCCTGGGGAGCGATCGCCACTGCAGCGCGATATTCGCTGACTGCGCCAGCGAGATCACCATTGTGGAAGCGGACGTTGCCCGCGGCCTTCCGTTTGGCCTCCTCGCCGACGCAGCCGAGGAGCAGCAGCACCAGAGCGGCGGTCACCCGGATTGATCGGAAGATGGCGAAGAACTTTCGCCCGAGGGCAAGGAGCGAGGGCGCAGCGCTACTAGCGGTAACGCAAGCCCGAGCGACGCAGCCATCGGGCGAAAGAACGAGCCAGCGCTGCATCAATCCGGGTGATCGCCGCTCCAGGAGAACAGCAAGGATTCGCATGAGCAGGGGGTAGCACAGACACTGAATCGGTTCAATTACGCCAGCGGGTATCCGTCGGCAGCCAATACCGCGGAGGCCAGCCGCCGTTTCGCCGCGATCACCTTAGACGGCCAATCCATTCGCAGGGAGCTGAGGGCAGACAGATGGCCGCCCAGCGTCGGCTCATCGCAGATATCCATGAGCACGTGGCGTCCGGTGTGGAGGACCTGCCCATAGGCGCGCGGGGCAAAAGCCGTGAGCATATCGCGCGCGACCGCTTTGCGAGCCGTATTTGCTCCGGTCTCAATCTGCCGCACCCTCTGTACCACCGAATCGAGCGCGTAGACGCGCAGGATCATGTCGGCCACATCCCCGAGCACCTCCTGCTCATCTGCGATCTTGGCCTGATAGGTCTCCGCCACGACCGACAGAACATAGAGCGCGATCCACTTGCAGAACTCGGCCACCTGCCGCTCGACGCCGAGGTCACCTTCCGGCCGGGGGGGAACCATCCCCTTTCCGAGCTGCTGCCGCAGCATCATCGAGTGGGGCAGGAGCGGATTCTGCCCTTTGAGCGCCCGCTTCAGAATCGTCGCCGGCACAATCAGCCGATTGATCTCGTTGGTGCCTTCGAAGATGCGGTTGATGCGCGAATCGCGCAGGAGCCGTTCAGGTTGGAACTCTTCGATAAAGCCGTAGCCACCGTGGACCTGGACCGCTTCATCGGCGCAGTAGTTGAATGCCTCGGATCCGTAAACCTTGATGAGCGAGGCTTCGATGCTGAACTCTTCGATCGCATCGACCCTTTCACCGTCGGTGCGCGCGCGCTCGAGCCGTCCATCGACCAGACCCGTGGTGCGATAGCCGATGGTTTCGCCGACGAAGGTGGTGAGCGCCATCTCTGCCAGCTTGCTTCCGACCAAGCCAAAGGATCCGATCGGTTTGCCGAACTGCGCCCGCTCCTTGGCGTAGCGCGCGGAAATTTCGAGTGCTGCTTTGCAGGCGCCGATGGTGCCGATGCCGAGCTTGATGCGACCGATGTTGAGCGTATTGAAGGCGATCTTGTGGCCGCGGCCGATTTCGCCCAACATATTCTCGACGGGAACGGGCGTGTTCTCGAAGGTGAGCGCGCAGGTGGAGGAGCCGCGGATGCCCATCTTGTGCTCTTCCGGTCCGATGGTGAGACCGGGCGCAGTGCGGTCGACCAGAAAGGCGGTGAACTGGTCGCCATTGACCTTGGCGAACACCGTGAATAGATCGGCGAAGCCGGCGTTGGTGATGAACTGCTTGGTGCCATTCAATATCCAGCGCTTGCCATCGGGCGTTCTTTCGGCGCGCGTCTTGGCGGCCAGCGCATCCGAGCCGGAGGAGGCTTCGGTCAGCGCATAGGCGGCCAATTTGCGCCCGGTGCCGAGATCGGGCAGATAGGCGCGCTTCTGCGCATCGCTGCCGAAGTAGACCAGCGGCATCGTGCCGATCCCGGTGTGGGCGCCGAGCGATACGGAAAACGAGCCGATGCTGGAAAACTGCTCAGCGAGCAGCATCGAGGTGGTTTGGCCGAGTCCCAACCCCTCGTACTCCGTCGGAATATCGACCATCAGCAGGCCCAACTCACCCGCTTTGCGCAAAAGTTCGGGGATGAGGCCGGCCTTTTTGGTTTCTATCTCGCGGATGCGCGGGCGAATTTCCTGTTCGGAAAAATCGCGCCCGGCAGACGCCATCTGCCGCTGCTCGTCCGAAAAATGCTCGGGTGCCATCTGTTCACGCGAGCCGGCTGGCTCCCACAAGAAACCACCACCGACGGGAAGGGTAGGTTCGCTCATGGGCAGCACGATACCAGAAATAGCGTCTTTCCGTTGGCCAATCGTGGTTTCCAGTCGTCCCTGGCCGATGGATTCGCCGGCTAGTGGACTTGCAAGCAGGGACCGGATGGCACGACCAGCTCACACTCGCCCCGGTGGGGACTGGATCCATCTTTGCAACATGCAGGAGAGCCATGCCGCCTCTCATCCAGCTAGAGCGGGTATCCAAGATCTACCGCACGGGAGCGGTGGAGGTGCAGGCCCTGCGCGAGGTCTGTTTTTCGGTCGAACCGGGGACGATGGTGGCGATCATGGGGGCGTCGGGTTCGGGAAAGTCGACCATGCTCAACCTTCTCGGGACGCTCGACCGCCCCACCTCCGGACGCTATTTCCTCGATGGCGAGCCAATCGAGCGGTTCGACGAGGAGCAGCTAGCGCTCCTGCGCAACCGCAAGATCGGCTTTGTGTTCCAATCGTTCAACCTGCTCGCACGAGATACGGCGCTCGAGAACGTCGAGCTGCCGATGGTCTACGCCGGCCAATCGCCTGCGATACGCAGGCAGAAGGCTTGCCTGGCGCTCGAGCGCGTCGGGCTGGGCGCGCGCATCGACCATCTGCCCAACCAGCTTTCGGGCGGCCAGCAGCAGCGCGTTTCGATCGCCCGCGCGATCGTCAACGACCCGTTGCTTTTGCTCGCCGACGAACCCACGGGGGCGCTCGACTCAGCGATGACCAAGCAGGTGATGGAGCTGTTCTGCGAGCTGCACCGATCCGGGATGACCGTGGTGCTGGTCACGCACGATTCAGCGATCGCCAGCTATGCCGAGCGCGTGGTGACATTTCAAGACGGCGCCATCGTATCGGACACTGTTCGAGGGGGAAATGCGCAGGCTGGGTCTCATCGCCTTGCTCAGTGCCGCGGCCTCGCCTAGCTCCGCCGAACCCCGGCGGCTGACGCTGCCGGAGGCGGTGGCGCTGGCGCTGCGCGCGGAGCCGCTGGTCGCCGAGGCGCACATCGCTGAGGGCCGCTCCCAGCTGGCGGTGCTGCGCGCGCAGCTCGATCGCGTAAGTCTAAGAATAGACGGCCAGCTGCAGGAGCTGTGGAGCAAGAGCGGCATCGGCACCGATCCGTCGCCCGAGGGGGGGCTGGGTCTCATGAATCTCTCGGCGAGTCTGAATGTGCCGATCTTCTCGGGTCTCCGCGTCGAAGCGAACGTAACGCGTGCACAGCGGCTGGCGGGTGCGGCGTCGGCCAGCCTCGCGCAGCAGCGGAAGGATACGGCGCTGGCGGTGGCGCGCGCCTATTGGAGTGTACGCCGCCTGGGGCTCATTGCCGAGGCGCAGGCGGCGACGATCGCACGCCTCGCGGAGGCCGAAGGGGTGGCCGAGGGGCGCGTCCGCGCCGGGCTCGCGCCGCCGATCGATCGCAACCGGGCGACGCTGCGGCACCTGCAGCAGGCCGCGGTGCTGGCCGATCTTCGTGGGCAGCTGCGTGAGAATTCGGCACAGCTTGCCGTGGCGCTCGGACTCTCCGACGAGCTTTCGCTGACGGATGCCCCCACCCTAGCGGATTCGCCACTGCCACCTGCACAGGAGCTACTCGACGGCGCGCACCACTGCCGACCGGAGCTGCGCAACGCGCAGCTCCAGCTCGCTGCGCAACAGCAGGCAGTGCGGATGGCGCGGTCGAACTACTTTCCCCAGCTGAGCGGGTTTGCGCTGCTGCAGTATGGCAACAATCCCTACCTCACCGCGGTCGGCGCACGCGCCCCGTCGAGTGCGGTCAATCCATTTGCGAACGGGCTCGGCAACCTCCAGCTCGGCGTTTCGCTCTCGATGAATTTCTTCGATACGCTCCACACCTTCACCGCCATCCGCGACGCTCAGCACGAGGAGGCGCGCCTCGCCGAAGAGCTGCGCCGCGTCGGGCGCGTGGTAGAGGCCGAGGTTCGGGTGGCGCACGCGCGCCTCATCCACCTCCACGAGCAGCGGGCGCCCCTGGTCGCGGCACGCGCGGTCTCCGCCGACAACCTGACGATTCTGGCCAAGCGCTACCAGAATGGCGAAGCGCTGGTGATCGAGTTTCTCGATTCGCAGGTCGATCTCGCGAACGTCGAACGGCAGCTTGCCGATGTGACAGCACAGCTCCAGCTGGCATCGCTGGAGCTCGATGGCGCACTCGGAAGGGTCGTAGGAGAGGAACGATGAAACGGAGAAAATGGCTCTGGTGGATGGGGGCCGCGGCGATCGGGATCGCCAGCGCCGGCTGGATTACCTATTCGAGGGCGGGGACGAAAGAGCTCGATGGCGCGCTCATCGTGGCCGTCAAGCGCGGCGATTTCCCGATCGAGGTACTGGAGACCGGCAAGGTGCAGCCGCGCGAAAAGGTGGAGGTGAAATCGAAGGTGGCGGGGCAGGTGGAGCGGGTGTTCGTCGTCGAGGGCGCCAAGGTGAAGAAGGGCGATCTCCTGGTACAGCTCGAGCCGACTGACTACCAGCGTGAGGTGGCCCGCTACGAGGGCGATCTCGCCCAGGCGAAGAATGCCTTCGAGTTTGCCCAGCTCAGCCTCGATCGGAAGCGGCGTGGTCTCGCGGACCGAGGGGTCGCGCAGGCCGATGTCGACTTCGCCCTCAACGAGCTCAAGACCAAGACGACGGCGGTTCAGACGGCCGAGGTGGCGCTCGCCGCCGCGAGAGATCGGCTGCGCTACACGCAGCTTCGGGCCACGCTCAGCGGCACGGTGATCCAGCGCGGCATCGAGTCGGGAGAAATGGTGACACCGGGCGTGCAGGCCACCGTCGAGGGTAAGGCGCTGCTCACCGTGGCCGATCTCTCGACGCTGATCGTGAAGATTGATCTCAATCAGATCGATGTCGCCAAGGTGAAGCTGGGACAGAAAGTGACGGTGACCCTCGACGCGCTGCCGGGAAAAACCTACCAGGCGACGGTCACCAAGGTGGCTCCCGCGGCGCTGCTTCCCAAGGGGAAAGAGGTGGAGGTCTTTCCCGTCGAGGCGACTCTGGCGACCGCCGATGAGCAGGTGAAGCCCGGCATGAGCGCGGATGTGCGCATCCACATCGACATCAAGCCGCGCGCACTGGCGCTGCCGATCGAAGCCGTGGTCAAAGACAGTGGCCGATGGATGGTCACCCGCGTGACCCGCCCCAAGGGCAAGCCGCAGCTCGACAAGATCGAGGTGAAGGTCGGTGTCCGCAACGACCGCGATATCGAGCTGCTCTCGGGGATCGAAGAGGGCGCGGAGGTGCTCATCCGGCCGGCTTCATCGGCAGAGAACGAGTTCAAGTAGCCGTGTGGTTTGAATACATCAAAATCGCGCGGCGTGCGCTGCTCGGGCAGCGCTTTCGCTCGGCACTGACGGTGCTCAGCATCACCATCGGCGCCTTCGCGATCGTCTGGATGACATCGCTGGCCCAGAGCGGGCTCAGTAGCCTCATGCGCAGCGTCGAGGAGCTGGGCGGGGCCCGCGTCGTCATGATCACCTCGCAGCGGCCGAAGCGCGCGGAGAACCGGCGGGCGAACTACACGCGCGGACTGACGCTCGAGGATCGGGAGTTTCTTCTGACCAAACTACCTTATGTCCAACAGACGACGATGTTCGCTTCGCTCGATCGCCAGGATGTCCTCGGCGATACCGGCATCTCTGCGCGCACCGATTTCGTAGCAGCGACCAGCGATTTTCTCACCGGACTCAACTTGCATCTTGCCGATGGTCGCATGTTCACCGAGGAGGAGGCGGCGAAACGTGCGCGCCTGTGCGTGGTCGGCCACAAGACCGCCGAGAAGCTGTGGGATGGCCATGCCATCGGCCATTCGCTCTCGATTGCGGGGCTGCGTTGCCGAGTGATCGGCCAGCTCGCCAACGAGGACCGCTGGGGTGAACACTGGGGATTCGACTGGCTCGACTACGTAATCGCACCGCGCGCCGCGGTCATCGACATGAAGCGCCAGGAGGTCGAATCCAGCTCGCTGATCATGCTGAGGACCGATCGAGTGGAGCACAACGAGATCGTCAAGCGCATCACCAACGCACTTCTGGTCGAACGGCACCATGGCGTCGACGACTTCATGATCTGGGACTTCCATCGTCTGATGGCGAAGTTCCAAAGCATGTTTGCAATCATGGAGGCGATCGTCGGAATGATCGCTGGCATCGCGCTTCTCGTGGGGGGTATCGGTATCATGAACATGATGCTGGTGAGCGTCGCCGAGCGGGTGCGCGAAATCGGCATTCGCAAGGCGATCGGCGCTTCGCCGCGTGCGATCAGCGCTCAGTTTCTCTGCGAGGCGGTGGTGCTCTCTGGTGTGGGCGGTACGATCGGAGTCGCCTTGGGAATTGTGATGGCGCTGGTTTCCTCAGCAGTGATCCGCCATTTCAAGCCGAGCTGGGTAAGCATCATCTCCCACAGCGCCGTGCTAGTGGCGCTATCGGTCTCGCTTCTTATCGGAGTGGTCTTCGGCTACTTCCCTGCGCGCCGTGCCGGCCGCATGGATGCGATCCTGGCCATGCGGAGGTGACGATGCGACTCTCCGATCAATTCCGCGGTCTCCATCGAACCCTCCTCACCCACCGCGCGCGGGCGCTCCTCACACTGCTCGGGATGATGATCGGCACCGGCACCATCGTTCTTCTTGCGAGTCTGTTGCGGGGCGGGCGCGAGGCGCTCATGCGTAGCAATCAGCAGGCGAGCGAATCCGATCTCGTCGAGGTGAAGCGGGACGAGCCGCCCACCTCGGAGCTGCGCAAGACGCGGCGCGATCTTTCCGAAATCGACGCGGAGGTGCTACGCGACTCGCCGCTCCTCGGCGGCGCTCGCGTGGTCAGCCATGGCTGGAAGGATGTACGCGCCTATTTTCATCACACCAATAAGGATGTGTCGATCAACGCCACCACACCGACGGGACTTTCGCTCTACCGGTTGGGACTGCAGCGGGGCCGTTTTCTCAACGAGGACGATCTCGCCGAACGGCGACGGGTCTGTGTCGTTGGCTATGAGGTATGGCAGGAGCTGCTCGAGTCCGCCGATGATCTTGCTAACGTGCGTATCCAAATCAAGGGCGAACAGTGGGGGGTGGTCGGCGCGCTCAAGGACAAACCGATGATCGGCAACACCTCAGGTACCTGGATCTGGAATCGGCGGGTGCTGGTACCACAAACGACCTTCGACGCGCTCTACAATCCGGCGCATACGGCGACCCGGCTGTTTGTGCGCCTTTCCGGGTCGGAATCACTGATCGAGCGGATCGGTGCAGTGAAGAAGCTGGTCAGCTCGACGCTGCTGCGACGCCATTATGGGGTGCACAACTTTTCGTTGGCCAACGACTCCCAGCAGCGACAGCAGAGCGAGCTCATCCTCAGCATCATCCAGCTGCTGCTCCTCGGCACGGGACTCCTCTCGCTCTTCGTCGGCGGCATCAACATCATGAACATCATGCTGGTGACGGTCACCGAGCGAACGCGCGAAATTGGCATCCGGCGGGCGATCGGTGCGCCGCCGCGCGCGATCATGGTGCAGTTCCTTCTCGAATCGGGCTTCATCGCCCTGCTCGGGGGTGTCCTCGGCATCTTCGGCGGAATTGTATGCGCCGCCGCCAGCACCTTCGCGCTCAGCAAAGTGGTCGGAGAGTGGAACCTGCACATCGAACCCTGGTCGATCGCGCTCGGCCTTGGCCTATCGCTGGTGACTGGTGTGATCTTCGGTCTCTTCCCGGCCTGGCGGGCGGCTCGTCTTGATCCAGTGGAGGCGCTCCGCTACGAATAGTGGAGCCCTATGGCAGCACAATCGTCGGCTCCTTTTCGCGCCGCCGGTAGAGCAGAATCGTTCGTCCCAGGACCTGGACCAGCTCGGCGCTACTGGCCTGCGCGATCGCCTCCGCGAGGCCCTGCCGATCGTCGCCCGCCGCTTCGCTGAGCTTGAGCTTGATAAGCTCATGGCTTTCCAGTGTGGCGCCCACTGCGCCGATCAATCCATCGGTAATGCCCTCTTTGCCGATGGACACCACCGGATCGAGATGGTGCCCGAGGCCGCGCAAGTAGCGTCGCTGTTTTCCGGTCACTTAGCCAACTCCTCATCGATCCAGTCCTTCAAATTGTCGTAGCTGTGTGGCCCGCGCAGCTTCCGGCCGTTGATATAGAGCGTGGGCGTAGCGCTGATCTCGAGCTTCTCCCCCTCGGCATGCTCTCGCGTCACCTGCTCGCGCGCCGCGGGGAGATCAGTGTGCCATTGTTTGAGGTTGAGCTGGAGCTGTTTCGCAAAGCCCTCCAGCTCTGCGCGGGTCAGGCTCTCCTGGTGCGCGAAGAGCAGATCGTGCATCGGCCAGAACTTGTCCTGTCTACTGGCCGCCAAGGCCGCCGCGGCGGCTTCATGGGCCTGTGGGTGGATCTGCTCGAGCGGGTAGTTTTTGAAATGAAGGCGAACTTTGCCTCGGTACTCATCGAGCAGTTTGGTGAGAACCGGCTCGAGCGCTTTGCAATGCGAACACTGATAATCGGAAAACTCGCAAATCGCGATGGGTGCCTTGGGATCGCCGCGCACCGGCGCCGCGGTCAAACTGCACTCGCCCCGTACGGGATGGACAAAGCGCTCGTCGAAGCGCTCCTCGACTTCCGACTTCAGGAGTCCGAGCTTGAGAAGTTTCACGAGGAAGCGGGCGGCAACCGGCGATCGTTTGCAGGCCGGATCGCTCTTGAGCGAGGTTTCGAGCGAATGGGGCTTTCCGCACACGGAGGGCAGCTCGGTGAGTAGCTCCTGCAGCCAGCGTTGCTGCCCCTCGTCGAGACTGCTAGTGTCGAGCGTAGCAGCCAATGAGGTGGCCCCGATGATCGAGAGCACCAACAAGGAACGCAACATCCGGCTACGGTACTCCGAAACGGTACGGCGTTGTAGCGCTCACTCCCCTATCGCATAGAGGTTATTGTCCCACGACCCAATGTAGATCGTACCATCCGAGGCGATGGCTGGCGAACAGGTCACATAGTCGCCGGTTTTGAACTTCCATTTCAGGGTACCATTGGGCTTGATCGCGTAGACATTGTCATCGCTGGAACCGATGAACATCGGCCAGGCGGATCCGGACTGCAGTCCTTGGGTGTTGCCGCAGGAATCCCCCTGGACGACGGTCAAATCGGGCGGGGACAGGGCCAAGTCGGAGGGCGCCAGAGGGGACAGGTCGGATGACGCCAGATCGGATGTCCAATCAGTGGCCGCTAGATCGGCTGTACCTTGGGTGCATAGTGGGCCTGGCCGCAGCCGACGAGGCCGATACTTACGACACGAAGAATAAGAGAACGGAACAACATCACTATTCATTGGTCGCAGACGACCTCGGACCGGGGGACACCGCGGGTCCAGCCCCTCTGCCTCGGTCGCGGACGACCTCGGACCGGGGGACCCCGTGCGGGCCTAAAAAAGAGTTTTTCAACAGCCTGCTAGTCAGCTGGCGGACCTTTGGTGCAGATCGCCGGGCTCTGGTGAAAAATAGAAGCGGTCACGCCCAGCGCGCTTGGCTTGATAGAGCGCGGCATCCGCTTGGTCGATCAGTTCGCGCGCACTGGTCGTATTGCCGCGATGGAGGGCGAAGCCGATGCTCAAGGTCACCCGATGACCAGTCGTACCGGCGAACGTAGCTCTGTGGATGCCACCGAGAATCGCCGCTGCGACCGCCTGCGCCCCTTCCGGTCCAGTGTCGGGCAGCAGCAGGGCAAATTCATCGCCCCCGTAGCGAGCTACGAGATCGTGGGCGCGGCGCCCCTGGCGCAGGACAGCTGCCACACCGCGCAGCACGTCGTCGCCCGCGAGATGGCCTAAACGGTCGTTGATCTCTTTGAAGTAGTCGACGTCGATCATCAGCAGCGATAGGGGCAGGTGATTACGTCGGGCACGCTGGATCTCGATGGCGAGGCGATCGTTGAAGCTGCGGTGATTGACTAGCTGCGTCATGCTGTCTAGCGTCGCCTGTTCGGTGAGCGACTCGTTCGCGAGACGTAGCTCGCGCTCGGTGTGTCGCAGTTCGAGTTCCTGCTGACGAGAACGAACCAGGTTGTTGACGCGGGCCAGCAGCTCGCTTGAGTGGAATGGCTTGACGAGATGGTCGTCGGCGCCGGCGCCCAGCCCCTCGATGGCGCTTTTTTCGCCGGAGCGTGCAGTGAGGAGCAGGATGGGAATGGAACGCGTCACGTCGTCTTCACGCATCCGACGGCACAGTTCGATCCCGTCCAGCACGGGCATCATGATGTCACTGATCACACACAGAGGTGGCGCGCTCAGAATGTGCGTAAGTGCCTTCTGTCCATCAGACGCCTCGGCAATGGTGTAGCGGCTTTCCAGAATCGATCGTAGGTAGGCGCGCAAGTCGGAGTTATCGTCCACGATCAGAACCTCGGCGCTCGCTAGCATCACCGGTGGCCGATCCGGCTGTGGCAGCACGGCCAACTCGCGCAGGGGGCGTTCGTCGCTGCGCTGGGTGTGAGCTGCCGCCGGCTCTGGGGCTGCAGGCATGGTGACGGTGATGGTGGTTCCCTCCCCGGAACGGCTTTTTAACGCCAGCTGCCAAACATGCAGTGTCACCAGCTCCTTGACCAATGCCAGCCCCAATCCGGTGCCTTCGGCTCGACAGGTAGACGCTGCTGTGCCGCGATGAAACCGTTCGAAGACCGCTGCCTGCTCCTCCTCGGGAATGCCGATGCCCGTATCGCTTACCACCAGCTCGACGGCATCCCCGAGGGGGTGCAGCTGAACCCGGACGGAACCCCCACTCGTAGTGTACTTGATAGCATTCGAGATCAAATTGACCACGATGTCGTCGAAGCGGTCGGGGTCACACCGCACCGCTGGCACCGAGGGAGCGATCTCGATGTGGAGTTGCAACCCCACTCGATCCGCGTGGGCGGTGAAAGTTTGTGCCAGGGCAGAGACCCGATCGTCGATCGCTTCAGAGCGGAGCGCCAGCTCGAGTCGGCCGCTTTCGAGCCGTGAAAGATCGATCAACTGATCGATGAGACGCTGGAGGCGGCGTGCACCCCGAATCGAGGCGTCCAGCTGAGCACGAAGCGGCTCCGTGATTTCGCCGTACCGGCCCGCCTGAGTATCCTGGAGCGGCCCGAGGAGAAGGGTGAGCGGAGTGCGGAACTCATGGCTTACGTGGGCGTAGAAGCTCGACTTGATCTTGTCGAGCTCCAGCAGTCGGGCGTGGGCCTCTTCAAGTTCCCTGCGGCTGTGCTGCTCACGCACCAGCTGTGCCGTCATCAGCTGGTTACCCACTGCAGCGGTGGCCGCGTAGTTGAATAGCCAGAGGAGATTCTCAGCGATAGCCAACCCCGAGGCGTGGCTGTCGCTGAGCGCCTCCGCGATCGGATAGGTCATCCAGGTGGCCAGTGCGAAGGCACCAAACGCGTAGAGTGGTAGGGGAAAAAAGCAGGCCACGCCGAGGTAGAAGAGAAAATAGGCGTAGAGGAAGCCGCCTGCGGCACCATGCGTCATCTGAAGATCCAGAGAACCCCAGAGGTTACAGACGACGCCTACCACGAGGAATCCCGGCAGATTGTAGTAGCGCTGAAAGCGGCCGGCCCGCAGGGCCAGAAGTACCGTCAGGAGCGCGACCTCGGCCATGGCGCTGATGGCCAGGGCCGTTTTCCAGTTGGAGGGCGCCAGGAACCACACCAATCCGAGCGAAGTGAAGAGGCCCACCACTCCGGAGACCCAGACCGCCGCTTGCGCCCTATAGAGGCTGACCCGGCGCAACGCGTCGTCGATACCGGGTTGCCCAGGATCGATTGCGCCGTACCAGCAGCGTCGCAGCCAGCGATCCATCTATAAAAAGTATGGGTACTGTTGGCCGATTTCTTCTATCGGCCCCTCAGTTTTTGGCAGTCAAAACCGCCCTGTTCCGCTTTCCGGGCCGTGAGCGCAATCTCGAGTAGCTGACCCACATCGCGCGGCGCTTCGAGTCCGTCCATGCGATCGACCCAGCGCCATTCGCTGAATTCATGGTTGGGCTGCACCGCATCGCTCGCGACATCGGCGACAAAGACAACCGACCCGGCGCGACGGTGTCCGTTCATGAGGCGGTCACTAAGATCACCACGCCCGCAACGGTGGCAGCGATGGCCATAAATCGTGGCCCACTCCAGCGCTCTTCGCCGAGAGCGATGGCCACGGGCACCGAAATGAGCGGCGCTAGGGCGGTGAGGGGCGCGGCGATCCCGAGCGGCGCGTGGGTCAGTCCGTAGACGAACATCAGCGAACCGCACAAGCAGTCGGCCAGCGCGGGCGGGAACATGCGCCGCCACTGAATCGGCGAGCCATCGCCATCGCGGGGCACCAGGAGGAGTCCAGCCGAAAGCATGCCGAGCGCGAGCCCATAGCGCAGCGCGTTCGACTGCCACAGCGTCAGATCGGCGGCGCCGTAGCGCGTAGCGACGGTATTCATGGCCCAAAACAGCGACGTGACCAGGGCGAGGGCGATCCCGGTCAGATCATGCCGATCCCGTGCGTGTTCACGCCTGGCCGGCGTCAGCTGGATGAGCGCGATGACGCCACCGACGCAGAGCAGCGCCCCCGCGGCCCGCTGCAGACCCAGCGGTTCACTGCCGAAGAGGATCCCGCTGACCGCCGCCCACAGCGGATAGATCGAGGCGATGGCCGAGGCGGTGCTGATGCCGATGCGGCGCCCAGCGGCAAAAAAGAGGCTATCGGCAAAGCCGTAGGAGCAAAAAGAGGCGGCGGCCAGCCACCCCAACTTGGCGGCAGAAAGCGCGCTCCAGGGCGCGGGATCGAGCAGCGCCACGGCAGCATAGATCGGCAGTACGATCAGCACGCGGGCGCGATTGATGCGCAGCGATCCGGCGCCGCGCGAGAGCTGCGTGTAGCGCGGCGAGGCGTAGGCCCAGGTAAACGAGCTACCCAGCGCTGCCAGGGCACCGAGCGGTGAGCTCATGTGAGCACGAGGGGGCGGCCGGTCGCACGAGGCAGGAGATGGCGCGCGAGAAACTCATCCTGCTCGCGCCAGCTGCGCCGCGCGATGGGATGGCCGAGTAGGAGATGGAAGCCGTGCCATTGCCGAGGGTAGTAGCGCACTTCGCAGAGCGCATCGAGCCGATCGAGCGCCGCTTTGAGGCGCCGGGTATCATCGAGGAGCGGGTCGTGCGTTCCGACCAGGGCATAGTAGGCGGGCAGGGGGCGATCGGGTGGCAGTCCGCGTTCGAAGAGGAGCAGCGGATCGGCCAGCTCGCGCTCCGTGGCCCCCGCGCGTGATCCCGCGAGGTAGGCCTCATCCACCTCGGCCAGCCGGTCCTGCACCCAGGTTGGGATGGGGCGTCGCCGGGCGAAGCGCCCCGGATCGGAAACCTGCAGGATACCGCAATGGGGCAGCGCCACTCGCGGCACCAGCCGGGTGTTCCAAACCGTCTTTGCCCAGGGTTCGTGGCGTTCATAACAGGCCGCGATCGTCAGCGCGGTGGTCAGATTGGCGCCCGCCGATTCGCCGGCAATCACGAAGCGATCGAGGTCTCCGCCGTAGCGCACGGCATGGTCAGCGATCCACCGATAGGCCGCGCAGACATCGGCGAGTGGTGCCGGAAAGGGGTGCTGGGGCGCGAGTCGATAGTTGATGTTGAAGACGATGAAACCGCGCCGCGCGAAGTGGATGCCGGCCATCCAGTGGCTCTCTTTGGACAGGATGCGAAAAGCTCCGCCGTGGATGTAGAGCACGACTGGGTAGCTCTGGTCAGGGCGATGGCCCCTGGGCAGGTAGATATCCAATCGGTGGGCCTGGTGGCCGGAGCCGAGGTAGGGCACATCCCGGAGCACCTGGAGTTCGCCCCGAATCCAGGGCTCGAGGAAGATCCGACCAATCGCTGTAAGAAATTGAAATGTATTGTCAAAAACAAACGATCCGACCCGCTTGCGAAAGCGCTGATAAAGCCGCACGGGCTGATTGTGGCTCGGTTTGTCGGCGGCGGCAATAAAGCTGCGACGACATTAAAGCTGCGACGAAGCTGCGACGAAGGGAGGGCCTCGGTGTCTAGTAGGCATGACTCCACGAAACCACGGCTTTACGATCGTCGAACTCATGATCACGGTCGCGATCATCGGGATGCTTTCTGGTGTGGCGGTGCCCTCCTTCGCCAAGTATGTCAAGCGGACCAAGACGACCGAGGCGGTGATGAACATCCGCCGCATTTTCGATAACTCGATCACCTACTACTTTTCCGACCATGTCACTTCGGCCGGCGATATCCTCACGGCTCAGTTTCCTGCCGGCGAATCGGGCCCCGGGCCCGATTTTTCTACCCAGTTCACCCCGCCGATCGGCAGCTGCTGCGTCGGTGGCGCCACGAGCGGCCGCCCCCAGAAGTGCGACCCGGCCAAGGACAACTGGAATGCCAAACCGGCCTGGAGCGCGCTCGAGTTCAGGGTGGATGATCCTCACTGGTTCTCCTACATCAGCGGCTGGGACGGCGATGGTAAATCGGTGGGCGCCGGGCACTACGCTTCGGCCGGCGCCGACCTCGACTGCGACGGCAACTTCTCGGTCTACTGGCGCTTGGCGACCATTCGCAGCGATGGCGGAATCACCGGAAAGCCCCTGGCGGTCATGAACGAGCTCGAATAGCGCTTGCTCGCCCAGCCCATTCGGGAGAGAATTAGAGGTTCTTCGCGAAGGAGTTCTTATGCGCACCTCTATTCTCGCCTTGGCAGCTCTTTTTTCAGTCGCTTGCGGCTCCAGCTGGAGTAACACTGGCGGCGATGGTGGTGTGGGTGGGGCCGTGGACATGGCGAAGTCCAAGAGCTACCCGATGGGGCCCTATGGCAATCAGACCGGCGAAGTACTGGCCGATTTCACGGTCGCAGGTTTTCGCCTGACCCCGAAACAGACCGACTCCTCAAAGTTGCAGTGGGACCCCGGCATCAAGCTGTTGGACTACTTCAATAACTCCGGTTGCAAGGCGCTTTTGATTTCGCTCGGCGCGCGCTGGTGCGGCGCCTGTAGGCAGGAGCAGGGCGCGCTTGTCGCCGACGTCGAGGCGGATCCGACCTTCTGCGTGCTGGGGATCCTCCAGGAGGGGATCAAGAATTCCTCCCCGGCCACCCAGGCGGATGTGGAGGCTTGGACGCAGGAGTACCAGCAGAACTTCTATGTGGTACAAGGGAACACCAAGACGTGGAATCCGCTGGTCAAAGGCTATGGCTCGACGATCGGGTTGCCGTTCAATCTGATCCTGAAGCCGCAGACGATGCAGGTGGTCGACGTGGTGCAGGGCTTCAATCCCCAGATCCACGATGTCGCCATGGCCGCGGTCAAGAACTTTTCCGACTGATCAAGTCAGTACTTCTCGTCGCTGCTTCGAACGCAGCCGCCAACGAATACCGCTATCTTCCCTGGGGTAGCGATGGGCAGCTGCGATGCAATGCGCCGGAGGGGTGGCAGCGGCCGGAGTTCGATGGCACGCGATATGGCATCGCAGATGGGGGCGGGGCAGGCTGCAGGGCGATCCGCCTGGTCCGTTCGTTTGCCACCGGATCCGAGTCGACCAAGCTCACTGTGCTGCTGCTCCAGATCCGCTATCAGGATGGTTTTGTCGCCTGGCTGAATGGAGTCGAGGTGGCGCGGCGCCATCTGCCCGCGGGCGCGACCGTCGCCACGGCGCTGGGCTCGCAGGAGGCGGAGCGTGTGCTGATCGATCTCCCCCCGGGGCTTCTTCAGCCGAACAGTGTGCTGGCGGTCGAAGTGTGGCCGGCCAAAGGACGCACCTCTTCGGTAGAGCTGGCGCTCGACGGCAGTGACGCGGTGCAGCTCTTGCGCGGCCCCTACTTGCAGCGCCTTGCACTCGACGATAGCGACGAGGGGTGGATAGTGATCGATACCGACGTTCCCACCCAGGCGACGCTGCGCTACGGGATCACTGGCGCCCCCGCGGGCGAGGGGCCGCCCCTGCGCGCGATCACGGACGGCAAGACCGCCACACACCACGTCCTGCATCTGTCCAAGCTGCAGCCCGGGATCGCCTATCGTTATCGTTTGACGGCTTCGGCGAACGGGAGTCAGCCGGTCGAGGTGGAGGCGGCTTTTCACACGCCGCCCGCGGCGGGCCATCCGTTGCGCTTCGTCGTGCTTGGCGATGTGCGGACCGGCCACGAGGTTCATGCGCAAATCGCGCGGGCGGTGATCGCCGAGGATCCCGATCTGGTGCTGCTGACCGGCGATCTGGTCGAGCAGGGCGATGATGACACCGAGTGGCAGCGCTTCTTCGATGTTGCGGCGCCCATTCTACGCCAGGTTGCGGTCTACCCGGCGCCGGGCAACCACGACTATGCCCTGCACAACCGGGGGCGGGAGCGTTTTCTCAACTTCTTCATCCGTACCCGCGCGACGCCCTGGTGGAGTTTCGATGTGGCTCGTGTCCACTTCGCCTGCGTCGACTCGATGGCCTATGGCGATCCCGAACAGCGCCTCTGGCTCGAGCGCGATCTGGCGGCGGCGCGGCAGCGAGGGGCGCGGGCGATCTTCGTCTACGACCACGACGGCCCCTGGTCGTCGCAGATGCACGGTGATAACCGCGACGCCGTGGCCACCTACGCACCGCTCTATGAGCGCTATCGGGCGACGGTCTTTTCCGGCCACGACCACGATTACGAGCGCGGGCGCGTCGGCAATGTCGACTACTTCGTCAGCGGTGGGGGCGGTGCCGAGCTGCGGATCCCGCGCTGCGGGATCGCCGGACGGCCGCGCTGCAGTGCACGCGTGCGCGGGTTTGCGAACGAGCACCATTATCTCGTCGTAGAGGTGCTGGCCGACCGGGTGAAAGTGTGCCCCAAACGGCCGGATGGTACGCCGCTCGAGCCCTGTTCCTTGCTGAAATTGCCGCCTGCTACATCCCATTGAACCTCGCGACTGGCATGTTTGTTGCTTATCTTCCGGCTATGTTGATCGAGCGCTTTCGCCTCTGGACAGCCCGACTCTTGGCCGCTGGGATTGTTTTCTCAGGGGCCTGGTCTCCCCTCGCCAAGGCTCAGCCAGGACGAGTCATGCACCCGGTGCCCGGTCTTTACACATCCATCGAACCCAAACGCCCTCCACCGGGTTGGCAGTTCAAGCCGGCAGGAACCGATGAACGCTTTGAGAATGGCAACAACGTTCTCGCACCTGATAACAAGAGCGGGTATTTCGTTCGAATCTACGATCCGGCGAAGAGGGAGCTGGTGATCCGGGGGGCCTCGCGCGTTACTCTGCCGAAATGGATCCACGAAGGCATTCCGCTGGTTCCGGGAAAGGGGACGCCCACGCAACTTTACATCACCCTGCGCCAGATGCGTGAACAAGGGGTGCCGTATGGCGGGCTTCGGAGTGCTTACGTACCCCACGTGGGGAATGCGCGATCGAAGATCGATCTAGATGCGCTTCGGCGCACCGGCAGCTCGTTTCTGGATGCGGTCCGAGCCACCCAGACGTACGAGTACATCGAAACCAACATGATCCAGTCGGGCCATCGAATCGAATCGATTAAGGTCCGGCTGCTGGAGCACAATGGACTAGATCCGCGACCCAATGGCCCTGTGAACGAAGAGATCCTCAAGGAGCCGCTCAAGTCCCTCGATGCTTATCGACTGGAGTTCACACTCGCTCCCTTTGCAGCGCCTGCCGGTTAGTACTACTTGCTCGCTTCTTCGCCGTCCGCGAGGGCGGCGAGACCGACGCGAGCCGGGTGCCTGAGGAGCGAGCAGCGCAGCGCTACTAGCAGTAACGAGAGCAGCGCAGCGACGAGATTCCCACGGCCTACGACCGCAGACGGCCTCGGACCGGGGTCCCCACCCGGCGCAGCGAAGGGATCGACGGCTGCAGCAGGCGAAGAAGCGAGCAAGTAGTATTAGGACGGGGTCCAGAAAGCTACCGAAATCCGCGCGTAGGACGGGGCGGACTCTTTCCCGTGCGCAGCGCGACGAATTCGGACTCGCTTCGGCACAAGAGATACGGATTATGAGTGCCCTCCCAGCCGACCGTCGAGGTGGGCGTCGCGCCATAGTCGTGGCCGGGATAGACGCGCGTCTCCTCAGGAAGGGAGGCGATCCGCTGCAGGCTGCGCCACAGCGTAGGCGCATCGCCCCCGGGAAAGTCGGTGCGGCCGCAGCCGCCGACGAACAGGGTATCGCCGGTCAGGATGGCATTTCCGGTGAAGTAGGATCGGCCGTCGACGGTGTGGCCGGGGGTGGCCAGCGCGACGATACGGTGCTCACCGAGGGGAATGGCTTCACCGTCGGCGATCGGTTGGACCATCGCTGCGGGTGCTGCGGCGCGCAACCGCTCAAGCTCGCCGGCCCCCACGTAGACGAGCGCGCTCGTGGCAGCGCACAGTTCGGCCACGCCATCGATGTGGTCGTGGTGGCTGTGGGTAACGAGCACGCTGCGAACTGTCCAACCCCGTTCCCGGACGACCGTGAGCAGCCGGTCGACCTCAAACGCGGGGTCGACGATTGCGCACTCGCGCCCTGCGGCGATCAGGGTGGAAAAATTCTGCAGCAGCCCCACTTCGACCTGAACGATCTCCATCACGGAGCGACGCGGAATACCTGCTGAATGGCACCGATGTTATCGGCCGCGTCGAGCGCTCGTACCGCGAGCGTATGTTCACCGGGAGCGAGGCCGTCGGGGAGCTGGATCGAAAAGGGCTCGACCAGGGTATCGAATACATGATCGCTCGGCAGCAGCGGATGAAACTCGCCACCATCGATGGCAAATTCGAGCGCGCTCACCGGGCTGAAGCTGTCGCGCGCGGTCGCTCTGGCCACGGGGTAGCTGATCGAGAGATCGACGACTTCGGGCTTGCGGTTGTCGATGAGCAGCGGCGCCGAGAGGAGAGAGTGTTCCAGCGCGCGCCCCTGTCCATTGGCGCGCTCATCGGAGGCGGTGACGCGCAGTTCATAGATTCCATCGGGGATGGCCTCGGTGTTCCATTCAAACTCCTTGGCCGTGAGTGGTTCGGGCCCGCCGAGCGCCTTCCAGTTTTTTTCGCCCTCGAGGCGAAAGGCCAGCCGAAAGACCAGCTCGTCCTCGTCGGGGTTTTCCGCTTTCCAGCGCATTTTCACCAGCGGCGAACGGGGCTTGCCGGTCGTGCGCGCCGCTTTGACCAGTCGGCCATTGGGATCCTCTCCCACCGCAATTTCCACCACGCGCGGCCGCTGATTCTGCGACGCGTAATAGATCGTCGCATCGCGCAGAATGCCAGCCTTGCCGAAGCGCGCGCGAAATTGCGCATAGCGTCCGTTTGGCGAGGCGATGGCACCCGACTGATCGCGCACGGCGCGGGGCGCCTGCCAACGGCTCCAGCTTGGGTCGGGATGCGAGGTGTTTCCCGAGCGTGTTTCGAGGACGACAGGGCCGCTCGACGCCCAGTGGAGCTGCCCCCACTCGGCCGGGAACTGTGCATCGAGCACCTTGGAGGTGAAGGTGGCCTCTTGGGGCGGGCCAGGATCGACCAGATAGAGCGCGCCCGCATCGCCAGTGCCGACCAGCCGAACTCCCGCGGCGCCTCCGGCGAGCGTCAGGATCTGGCGCTCCGGCAGATCGAGTGCTGTGAAGAGGGTGCGGTCTGGTGCAATGAGGTAGGCGCGGCCATTGGCGCCCGCCGCCGCGAAGAGGCTGCCGTCGGGTTGGAGCGCCAGTGCCGTGAAATAGCTCTCCGCCAGGGCAAAGATCTGTTCGACGCGTCCATCGCTCTCGATGCGGTAGATGGCCCCCTTGCCCTTGCGGTCGCGCCCCGGCGGCGGCAGCGGGGGAGGGGTGGCGGGAAGGACCATCTTGGTACCGTGCGGTTTCGCGGCGGCGTTGGCGGGCGGTGGGTTTTTCTTCTCGAACTCATTCACGGCGACAAAAAGAGTGCTCCCTTGGGCGGCCACTGCACGAACCTCATCGCCCTCGAAATCGTGCAAGGCACGGGCGGTGCCGCCGGGCAAGATGCGGTACAGGATCGCCTCATCCGCCGAGCCGGCGACGAGCGCGCCATCGCTCGTGCGCACGAGCGAGAGTAGATGGCGTTCACCCGATTCCCAGAGTACGCGGCCCTTTCCCTTGGCCACGTCCACGGCGTAGAGCTTTCCGTTCGGCCCCGTGGCGGCATAGATCGTTCGCTCGTCCGCGTCCAGCACCAGCGCCCAAATCTGATCGGCTCCCTCGAGCTTGGCGAGTTCGCGCTGAGTGCCATCTCGCTGGACGGCGAAGATCTTGCCCCCCGGTAGAGTGCCCGCGTAGACCGTGCCATCGCGCGCCGCAGTCAGCGCCGCGACCAGCACTCCTTCGAGCTTGGCTATTTTGTGTAGGCCCTTGGCATCGTGGGCATAGAGCTGTGCCGAATCGCCGGTACCCAACCAAATGGTGCCATCGGGCGCGATCGTCGACGAGAACACCGCCGCTTCCGGCAGGTCGACGCGGGTGGTGGCAAAGCCCGAAGTGGCTTCGCCGAGGGAAGAGAGCAGAACACCGTGCGCCTCGCCCTCTTCGAACTCTTTGTAGGTGGTCACCCGAAAGGTGCGGGTCGTGATCCCCCATGCGGGCAGCGTGAGGGCCAGTGCGATCCATATCTGCTTCACCGAAGTTCTCCCGAGGCAGGGCTGAGCTCTTTGACGCGCGCTTGCAGGCTCTGTTTTCCGACGGCAACTACGGCGAGCGGAACGACGATGCGGGTGGTGCGCTTGAAGGGTTCGCCGTGGCGCGCGAGCGCGCTGGGACGCAGCGTATCGGCAACCGACGCGGGAAGCGCGGACATCACGTGGCCGCGCAGCGTGAGATCCTCGTCGGGGGTTTCGAGCGTGACAACCAGGGAGCGCGCCGAATAGCCCTGGCGCAGATTGGCCACCAGCCCCGCGAGGTTTTCGGGGGCTGCCAGGTCGGGCTTCACCAGGTTTCCCGCAGCCACCTCGATCTTGAGCGGCTGTCCCGCCAGCACCTTGGGGATCTCGATCGGCACCGACAGCGAATACTCGCTGCCGTTGTAGGGGCGCAGGGTCACACGGAGCGAGGGACGCGTGCCCGGCTCCAGCTCCTCCGAGCGAAGCGACAGGTCGGTCACTTCGGCCAGGTGCGGCTGGTAGTCGATCGTGACATCGACGGCGATGTGGTCGAGATGAACCGGGGCGAATGGATTGAACAGGAGCTCCCCGATCGCCCGGATGCCGTTCGCCATGCCAAAGACCTTGGCGGAAAGCCCATCGGTGGCAAAGGCATGGTCGGTCAGTTCGAGCGACGAAAAGCCACGCACGCTCAGCCGAGTACGCAGGGTGATGGTGGCATCGGCGACATCCGACGCGGCCGACTGGGCGCTGTTGGCGATCACGACGGAGGCGAGCAGCGGGGTGAGAAACCGGTGGCGGACCACCTCGACCTGGAAGTCGCGGTCACTCTTGCCCTCGAGGTGAAGGTGCACTTCAATCGGCACCATTTCGGCCCGCTCGGCCAGCGTGCCGACGATCCCCGATTGTCGATCCTGGATCAGCGTGCCCACCTCGTCGAGCGGCGAGGCGAACTTGAAGCTGGTCGAGAGCGCACTCATGAAGGTGTGAACTTCGGCCGTAGCTATCGGCAGATAGACTTCACCGAGGTTGAACATCGGATGGCCAAAGGCGACCAGCTCTTTGCCCTCCACGTAGGTGACGGTACCCGTTCCGACCAGGTTGATGTCGGGGCCGCGGGCCAGCTGGACCGAGAGGGCGCTGCCAGGTTCGAAGTGGTCGAGCTTGGCGTGGCCCGGCGCGGGCGCCCCACCCGTCGCCATCGGCAGCAGCTGAGCGCCCGGAAGATAGGGTTCGAGGGCCTGGCCCAGCTCGGCGAGTGCGCGTGCACTGAAGCCGGAGGCTGCGAGCGGCACGGCGGCGGGCACAAGCGCACCCACACCGTTGCCGCGGTCCGCCAGGTGAGGAGGGGCCGGGGGCTCGTTGGCCGCCTCGCTGCTCGGAGTATGATCGCGCCCGCGCCGTGGCCGGCGTAGTTCCGCCAGCATGTTCTCGATCGGGGTGACGCCAGCGATCGGATCTTTGGCGAACTGCCAGCCGTAGGAGAGCGCGCCAGCGAGCCGGTCGCCGCCGGGGCCGTCCAAGTAGATCGGCGACCCCGACATGCCCTGCACAATGCCAGAATGGATCAGCCTCGGGTCGTCGGAGCGGATCAGGATGAGAGCTTGCTTGGGCATGAAGTTGTGTAGAACGCCCACCACCCGGATCGCGAAGCGCTCCGGCTTCGTTCCCTCGAAGACCGTTAGCCCATAGCCCACCATACCGGGCCGGATCTCAGCGACGGGAATGGTCCGAGGGGCGGCGTAGGTAGGCGCGATGAGCAACAGGAGAGCGCCGACGAGGCGAAGCACAATCTCGCCAGGATAGAGGGTGGGGCTACGGCTGTCAAAGCGCTGTAACGCTGGAACCTCATGTCCGCTCCGTCACATCGCGCCGGAGCTGGCGGCGCCGACTCCGTGATAGCAGCTCCGAGAGCACGTGGAGCGCGTCGACACTCGTGAACACCCCGAGCACGTCCTTGCGCTGCACGATCACCGCAGCACCGAGCTTGCGGGTGGCCATGTTAGCCACCACCCGTTCGAGCTGTGCGTGCGGCGAAACGACGTAGGGGGAAGGGGACATGGCTTCCGCCACGGTGACCTGGTTGGGGTCGACATCCTTGAGCGTTTCGATGAAGAGGAGGTCGCGCTGTGAAACCAATCCCACCAGTTCGCCGCAGTCGAGTACCGGCAGATGGCGGATGTTGTGCTCGCGCATGAGGCGGTGGGCCACGGCCAGCGGCTGATTGACGCCGATGGTGTGGGGGCTAGGGGTCATGTAATGGGCGATGGTTCGGTCCATGCGATCCTCCAGCGTCGGTCAATGCACGGGCTGCGCCAGGAGAATGTGGGCCGGCGTCGGGTGCCCGGGAGCATTCTTTGCGCCAGCTCTTTGGAAGCCGGAAAAATTGGCGGAAACCGACTTGACGCTGCTACGGCTGGGGTTTAGCAGATCCTCTGCGGCACGCGCGGGATTAACTCAGTTGGTAGAGTGTCAGCTTCCCAAGCAGGTTGTCGCCGGTTCGAACCCGGTCGCCCGCTCTAGCAGGCTGTTGAAAAACCCGTTGTCGGCATTCTAACAACAACCTTTCTGGCGCCTGCTAGGCGATCTAGGGGAAGGCGTGCCGCCTTCCCTCGCCGGGCGGAGCCCGTCGAGCCTC
>JAHFDT010000191.1 GCA_023248875.1 Myxococcales bacterium
ACGCAATGCTAAAAAGCCGCACCGAATGGCAGCCGCTGATTCACGCGAAAGACAGTTGCTGCTAGGACGTGCAGACCGCCCTATTCTTGAGGTCGCGCTGGATGTCCTTCAGCTTCTGGTTGGCGTCCTTTTTCCATTCCGTTTTGGGGTACCGCCGGAGCAGCTCCTGAAAATAGACCCGCGCATCGCCGCAGTACTTGAGCGAATAGAACGACTCGCCCGCCTCATACATCGCGTCCGGCACCGCCTCTGACTTCGGATAGCCCTCGATCACCTTGAGGAAGGCGTTGATGGCGTTGGCATACTTGGTCTCCTTCAGATAGGAGTCGCCGATGAGATACTGCGCCATCGCCGCACGACTATCTGTGGGATAGCGAGCGATAAAGGCATCGAGCAGCCGTCGCGCATCGACATACTGCTTGGCATCGAGCCGCTTCTTGGCGTCGCCATAGACGCCATCGGCATTCTCCGGGATGGGCGGCGCCTTGGCGGTGGTGCTCTCGTTCTGCATTTTTTCGATCCGCACATCGGAGGAGGCGCGAAAATCGTTGAACGATTTGCCGAGTGCCGTTACCGTCGTGCTCATATCGTCGACCCGGCCACTCAGCGCCGCCACATCGACCTGCAGCTTTTGCACCGTCTGCCCAAAGTCGGCGCTATTGTGGGTTACCAGCTTGGTGGCATCGTCGACCAGCGTGCGCAGCTGCTTCGACTCCGTGCTGATCTCCTCGCCCTTTTTCTTGAGATCCGCCTGTAGCTTGGTGTTCTCGACCTTGAGCGCCGCGATCTGCTTCTGCATCGCCTCGCCATCCTCTTTGGTGACGAAGGCAAAGCAGCCGGAAGTTGCAAGCAGTAGCCCGAGAGCCGTGCTCGTAAAAAATCCCGCTCCACGAGCTGGAAGAGAGCGCTCGCCAGAGGCGTTCAGCGAGAGCGCGCCTGGAGCTCGGCCGAGGAGCATACTTTTTCGTATGTGACGAGGCCGAGCGAGGACGTAAGCCTCGATCAACGCCTCTGGCGAGCGCGTTACTGCCATTCGAAGTCTACCCGTCGATCGTTGGCCCATCCCTGTTCATCCCTTCCGGTCGCTTCGAGCTCGCCCTTGGGCAGCGTGTGCAGTTTGTGGCGATCGATGCTCAGCGTCATGAGCTGCCGCTGCACCTGCTGCGCGCGCCGCTCGGAGAGCGCGAGGTTGTACTCTTCGGTGCCACGCGGATCGCAGCGCCCGAGCAGCTGCACCGCCCGCCCCACCTCGCGGATGCAGCTCGCGTTCTTCAGAATAGTCGCGTTGGCATCGCCCGAGAGAGTCGACTCATTGTAATCGAAATAGACCGGCTGCAGCTGGCAGGGTGCCTCTTGCGAGGCTCGCTTGGGCCCACCGACGCAGCGTCCCTCCTTGCAGTCCTGCCCCTCCGGGCAGTCCTCCTCCACCTGGCACATGCCTTTGCGCACGCAGGTGCCATTTTTGCACTTGCCGCCCTCGCCACACTGGTCGTCGCTCGTACACGCATGGCAGCGGTTGTCGATGCAGGAGGTTCCCTGCGGGCAGGCGCTATCGTCGGCGCAGTAGCCTGGAATGGCATCGCAACGTCCTTTGCTGCACTGTTTACCGGCCGGGCAGTCCTTGTCGTTGCGGCACTGCTGGCAGGTCTGGTTGACGCAAAACTCGTTGCGCGGCTTTTCTTTGTTGCAGTCCTCATCCGTCTTGCAGTTGGGATAGCTCGGGCCGCAGCCGCCGAGCGGGAGCAGAAGTACACAGGCGAACAGCGCTCGTCTCATCAATGAAAAACTATGCTGCGCGATCGACGGTGTCAACAATCCGTTGCTTGCCCTGGGCCGGGCTTTCGGTTAGAAACAAACTCCCCGCATGCAAACCGCGACGACGGGAGCCGCAGCAGGCAGCGCGCGACGTTGGCTCACCCTCGACGGAGAGCTTGCCCGCCGTATCGGCACGCTCGCGGGGCCGACGGTGTTGGCGATGATCAGCCAGACGCTGATCAACAACACCGACCACATCATGGTCGGCCGCATCAAGGGGTTCATCACCGTCGGCGGACAGCAGGTCAAAGAGTCGATCGCAGGCCAATCGGCGCTCACGCCCGCCTTGGCGCTGATGTGGATGGTGGGCGGTGCACTGTCGGCGATCTCCGTCGGAACCCAGGCGCTCACGGCGCGCCGTTTTGGCGAAGGGGACCTCGCGGGCGCCGGTCGGGTCTCGACCAATTCGGTGGCCATCTCGCTCCTGATGGGGATTGCCGCCTCGGTGCTGTTCGTCTGGCTGACGCCGGTGCTGTTTCCACTAGTGGCCAAAGATCCCGGCGTGCAGCAGGTCGGGATCCCCTTTCTGCGCTGGCGCTACGCAGCGGTGCTTTCGATGGTGGTCACCGCCAGCTACAAGAGTTTCTTCGACGGCCTCGGCCAGACGCGCGTCCATTTCGTCGTAGCCGTGGTTATGAATATCGTCAATTTCCTGCTCAACTACGCGCTTATCTTCGGCCATTGGGGGCTACCGCGCCTTGGCGTCGAGGGCTCGGGGATCGCCTCCTGCATCAGCTCCTACCTCGGCTGCTTCATGATCATCGCCTGGAGCTTCCGCAAAGAGATCCGCGAAGCCTACCAACCCTACCGGCTGTCCAATCTCTCCGGCGCACTGCGCAGGGAGATCGCGCGACTCTCGGCCCCCTCGACCGCGGCAGTCATCATCTCGCTGGCTGGCTTCGCTGTCTTTTTCAAGGTTTGCTACAAGCTCGACGCCGACGCCGGCCACACCGAAACGATTTTTCTTTCCGCCACCAACAACATCATCAACATCTTTCAGCTGGTCTTCATCAGCTGCATCGCCTACGGCACTGCCACCGCCACCCTCGTCAGCCAGGGGCTCGGCGCCAAACAGCCGGGACTCGCGGAACGCTTTGCCTTCGAAGCCGCCAAGCTGGGCGTGCTGTTCTGGATCGCCATCGGCACCTGTACCGCGCTCTTCCCCCACTTCATCCTCCATCTCTGGTCCGATGATCTCCCCGTCATCGAAGCCGCCATCCCGATCCTGCGAGTAGTGGGGCTGTTCGAACCGTTTGCCTGCATCGCACTGGTCTTCATGTACGCCCTCTATGGCGCCGGTGCCGCGCGCTTCGTCATGAAGGTGGAGCTGACCCTGCATCTCTCCTGCCTGATCCCGCTCTCCTATCTACTCGGCGTGACGTTCGGCTTGGGGCTATGGGGCGTCTGGGGCGCGATGATCGCTTACATCGTGCTGATGGCGGTGATGATGAGCTGGAAGTTCATGCAGGGCGACTGGAAGCAGATTCAGATTTGACCAAGTCGAGCAGCGCCTCCAGCGCACCCGTTGGCAGACCCGTGGCGCGCCCGCGATCGATGTACTCGGACACCAGCTGTCTAGTCTGTTCCGCCTCTTTGGTGAAGTGCTTCTGGAGAAAGAGCTCGAGCGGCAGCGGAATGATCTTTCGCGCGAACCACACCAGGATCGTGATCAGTGCAGGGAGGGCGAGCAGCCTGATTCCCAGGGGCGCTGAACCGGTGCTGCCGGCGACCACGGCCAGCGCTTCACGCGCTGCTTGCGCCCCGCGCTGGAGCCGGCCACTGCGCACCAGCTCACGAAACGACCAGCCGGCCGCTTCCAGAGTGAGGAGGTAGGGCATCAGCACGGCCGTGGGAAAGGCGCTGGTCCGATCAACGTCTCTCCGCTCGGCGGACGCGAAGCCGCCGCGTCGCAGTAGGGCGACCACCTCTTGGGTGCGCGGGTGGGGCCCGGAAAAGGGGGTGGGTCCCAACGGCGGAAACCAGTAGGCCATGCCCGGGAGAGGAAAACGCGTCTCCCCCGGTAGCGGCGCCGCGTAGCTCATGAACGAAATCATTCCCGAAACCAGCTGCGATTCGGGGACGCCCGCCCGCTGGATGAGGTCGCGGCTCTCCAGTCCAGGTTGTAGGGTCACCAGCGTCGCGTCGCTGATCGCTCGACACAGCTCGGGGAGCCAGGGGCCAGCGAGGGCCGGCGCCGAGACGGTGAGATAGACCTGGTCGAAGCGCTGCTCGGCCACTTCGTGGGCGGTCGTGACGACCTGAAAGCCCGTTAGGCGCACCGGCTGAAGCGGCGACCGTGCACGGTTGAGGGGATAGAGATCGAAGCCGCGCTCCAACTCCGCGCGATATTTTTCGCGCACGAAGAAGGTGAGGTCGGCCCCTGCGAGCTGCAGATGGCGTCCAAACACCTGCCCGACGGCGCCAGCCCCGACGATGAGAACGCGCGACATCAGACCACCCTCATATCTGGGCCACCGCGAGGTAGACCTTGTTGTTGGATTCGTCGATCGCACGCAGTGACGAGCGCGCCGCTTCCGGCAGAAGGGCACGGAGCGACTCGAAGCGGGCCCTCTCGATCACGAAGAAGACGCGCCGCCCGGGATGCGATCGGAAATAGTCCTGTAGCTTCTCCGCATTGCGTTCCGACACGAACACCGTCTTCTCTTTTTGCGGCAGGCGATGGTCGTAGATGGTGTTCTTGGTATAGAAGTTCTCGCCGCGCCAGTAGAGCTGCCAGGCGATGAGCGGCTCGTTCTCGTTGGCGCGCGTCTGATAGTAGGTGGCCAGCAGCTGCTTTTGGCTCCAGTGGGGCGAAACATCGGTGAGCAGTCGATCGAGGCCCCAGCCGGTCCAGAGGCAGGCGACGATGCCCATCGTGAGCAGCGCCAGCCTGCGGGTGTGCGCCAGAAGAACCAACAGCAACAGTCCGCTCGCCGCGCCCACCAGGATCCAGCCATGGGCGAGCGGTGTCGGCCGATCGCCAAATTTCGGCTGCCACAGTTGCGCGGCCACCAGCGTGACCAGTGGGATCAGCCCGAGCAGCCAGCTGGTCCCCTTCGACGGTGCAGCCAGCTCCGCAGCGGGCGCTTCGGCGCGGCGCGCACGCCGCAAAACATCGACGGCGAACCAGAGCGTGGCGGCGGTAGCGACGATCGCCCATACCGCTAGCCGCGCCTTGTAGTCATATTCTTCACCCGGCGGCCACGGGCGTCCGCCGTTGGGGGCGTTGACATAGTCATAGTCGAACAGCCACAAAAGCCGCGCCGGATACATCGCCAGATCGCGCCCTGCCAGCGCCACCAGCGGCACGCCGAGGCCGAGCAGCGCCGCTGCTTCGCGCCGGGATGGACTCGCCAGTAGGTCGTCGATGAAGAGGCCGATCAGGATCGCCAGGCCGGGCAATCCGGGCAGGATGTAGTGATGGAACTTGGTGTTCACCAGCGACATCACCATAAACATGGTAAAAAACCAGAGGAGCGCGAAGAGTCGCAGTTTGCCGCGCGCGTCGCTGACGGGCCCCCGCAAACGCGCCAAGGACGCAACTAGGCTAGCGGCCACAAAGCCGGTCCACGGAAACATGCCGTGGCCGACCTGCAGAATGTAGTATTCGAAGGTGCCGCGATCGCCATGGCGGCCGGCGGCGCGGTGGACATAGTTGTCGCCGATGAACTCGTTCCAAAAACCGGTGCCATGGCGGATTAGCATGGCGTGGTACCAGGGGCATGCCACTGCCGCAAACAGGAGCACTCCCGCGGCCAGCTCGAGCGGATGGCGCTCTATCCAGGCGCCGACGCGCTTCGGTGAATCGGGCACAAAGCGACGGTACTCGCCCTGCACCAGCAGATAGAGCAGCACCACGATCACGGGTAGTCCGACGCCCGCTGGCCCCTTGGCAAGCGTCGAGAGGCCACACATGACGAAGGCGATGTGGAGATAGATCTGCCGACGACAGGTGGCGCGCGACAGCAGCCAGAGATAGGCGGCGAGGGCCAAGATCCAGGGCAGCATTCCAACGACGCCCGCGACGCGGAAGGCATGGCGGCCCAAGTTGAAGCCCACCGGCACCTGCCAAGAGAAGATCGCGAGCTGCGGCACTGTCACGAGGAGGAGCACTGCAAGCAGGACAAAAAAGGCCGTGGTCTTGGGTAGCGAAAAGCGCCACCAGCGAAAACGGGGCAGCTCGGACTCGACCTCGTCGGCAGGCAGTAAAAGAGCGAGCCCACCAAAGCAGAGTGCCACGGCGATCGGTGCCACGAAGGCCATATCGGTCATCGCCTGGCGCGAGACATAAAAGAACTGCGCCGAAGTGGCGAGCGCGGCCCCCGCCCACAGGCCCGCCCGCCGGCCCGCCAGACGCCTGGTCAGGTACCACACCGCCCACACGCAGGCGATGCCGCACAAAATGAAGGGCGTGCGCACCGCCCATTCGGCCGTCCAGCCGACCGCCATTTCGCCATCGAAGGCGTGGCCAGCGCGTTCCAGCCCTGCGACGCCCAAACCGAGCGACATGAGCCAAAAGGTGAGCACTGGCTTCGACCAGAATTCGTTGCGGTCCTGCGGCGAACCGGGCCACCAGAGGCTGACCCAGTCGTGGCGCATGATCATCTGCCGCGCCACCTCGGAGTAGTGGGTCTCCCACGGATCCCAGAGGCCGTAGTTGCCGGCGAAGGGGAAATAGAGCGTCGCACACAAGAAAAAGAGGGCTAGGCCGATCCGCCGATCGGGCGTACGGGTCAAGAAATCGAGGCGTCCCATGAGCGGCGCCGACTCTATCAAACAGGGAAAATATTGCTCACGATTTTTTCCCGGTTCAGCTAGAGTGCCGCCCGCTTACCTGCATAGGGAGGGTTCGATGCGACACATGAAAAATCTGGTTCTCGTCAGCATACTTGCTTGCTCAGCGACGGCCAACGCGGAGGCGGTAGAGGCGGATACGGGCATGTTCAACATAGCGCTCGGCCTCAAGTGGTCGCCGCTGCGCTACACTCATCCGCTGGGCGTGGCGCCCGTCGATGCTCCTGCCTACTACACGCTGCAGGGATGGCAGACCACCTCGCTCGATAACTACATCGGCTTCTTTTTCCACCCGCAGATCGGGATCGTCCTGGGGCTCGATATCGGCTACAGCTCAGCCCACGTCGACGATACCGGCAATAATACCAAGACCGGCTACGACACCTCTTTCTTTCAGTTCGGCTTTGCCCTCGGCGGCAAGTTCTACCTGACTCGCCCGACGGGGCAGCGCGTCTCGCCCTACCTCTACGTCGACTTTTACAAGTACTTTGCCAGCATCAGCGGCAGCGGATCCGACAACTACCACTTCCCGCCGGGCGACCAGGTCGGTTGGTTGGCGGGTCGCCTCTCGCCGGTAGGGGCCAGCCTAGCCCTTGGCGCAGAGTACTTCTTCACCAGCTCCTTCTCGCTCGGTGCCGAGGTGTTCGGCTTCAGGGTCGCCTACACTGAAGGCGACTACACCGTGGCGGGAGTGACCCACACCAACAAGGACACCTACTTCACACTCTACACCGCTATCACGCTCAACTATCGCTTCCTCGCGTCGGCCTCGGTACGTCTCGAAGCGGAAGACGAGGACTCACCGCGTCCCGCCAAGCGGCGTCCGAAGCCCCGTCGTCCGGCACCGCCCTCCGATGAGACTCCCGCCCCGTCGCCCGAATCGGTCGACTAGCCCTTCCCAAGCAGAACCTAGACCGACCTCACGTTAAGTTGATCTACTTCGGCGACCGATCCCTTCGGCGCTGCTTCGTCGCTCCTCCTGGGATTACTGCCAGTAGTCCTGCGTCGTCGCTCCTTGCTTCGCCTCGG
>JAHFDT010000192.1 GCA_023248875.1 Myxococcales bacterium
TGCCAAGACCTGGGGGCTGATCAAGAAGGGCAAGTGGGTGTCGGTCGATGAGGAGGGGAAAGTCAAGAGCCGCTTCTCTTTGGACACGAGCGCGGGCGGCATCGGCTGGGAGAACGCCACGACCCAGGTGAAGGCGGGCTACAAGGATGGCCAGACGACCGCGGGCGTCGCGGTCAACTCGGGCGGCCAGCATGTCGAGGTGGGCGCCGGCGTCCAGACTCCGGACGGCTTTCAGGGGGCCAGCGCTAGGGTGCTGGTCCGTCCGACCGATCCCAAGGACAGCAGCGTATACCAGGTATCGGCCGGCTACGACGGTTCGAACGGCCATCAAGGCAGGGCTTCTACGAGTGTGACGGATAGGGCCCACAACACGACGACCGTTGCGGCGGGCGGGGGGCTGGATGGCCAGGGGGCGGTAGCGGCGAACGGCAGTTTTTCCCGCACCGAAATGGTGGAGGTGCCGGTGCTCGACCCGAGCGGCCAGGAGCAGCTTGATAAGACGACCGGCAAACCGCTCACCCAGTGGGTTCCGAAGCTCGGTTATGGTGGGTCGGCGGAGGTTGCGGTCGGCGAGCAGCAGAAAAAGGCCGGTGGAGCTGCCCACCTGGCGGTGGGCGAGAAGGTGAAGGTCAATGTCCAGGGGGCGTGGAGCCGGACCGACCAGTCCGAGCAGATTTCTGCCGGGGCGGGGGGGCAGTTCGACCGTGTGGTGGCCAATCTCGGCTACACCAACACCCGGCAGGACAGTGGGATCACCATCCACAATTTTCGGGCCACGACCGACCTCCCGCTCGGTGAACAGCAGGCCGCGGATCCGCTGAATAAGATCGCCGAGAAGAGGCGAATGCTGGGGCTCGCGGGCGTGGTGGAAGTGGGCGATCAGCGGGTCTGGAACGTCGAGGCCAACTGCACTCTCGTCGATGGCCAGGATCAGCTGGTGATCCGGAGCAGCTTCGGAGAGGCCAAGGTGACCGATATCGCCAGGCTCGCCAAGATGCAGGGCGAGACGGGCGGCGAGACGGCCGCGTTTGGCAAAGCAAGCGGCGATTTCAAGCACGGCAACACCCGGCTGAACGCGGAACTGGCTGTCGCGGGAAACCAAGATTTCCTTTTGGCATCGGCCGGCGCAGGCGCGAAGATCGGCAATGAGGCGACCGGGCAACACCAGGTGAGCTTTCTCTACCAGGCACTCCGGAACGCCAATTTTACCCACTACGCCGAGGTCGCCTACCAGTATCTCCAGACAGAAAAGCTCACCGCCGGCCTTACGGGCAACGTTACGATCAAACCGGAGGAGAGCGGCTACGATGCGCTGTGGAGCCTACAGGCCAAAGTGGGACTCAATCCCAGGAAGGACCATGAGCTCACCTTCTTCTTCGGGGTGACGGGCGATGGCAAGAAGGTGGCCTATACGACGGGGGCGGAGTGGGACTGGAAGGGGACCTTCGATATTCGCCTCGACGCTTCGCTGAGCCAAGACCACAACTTCAGCGCGATGCTTCGTGCGACGCCGGGAGGCAAGGAGGGGCCGGTGAGCCTCTATGCAGGCTACAATGCGACGAATCTGCAGGGGGGGCCAGGGATGCCGCGCATCGATACCAACAACCAGCACGGTTTCGGCCAGGGCGACAATTTTTCCGCGGGAATCATCATGCCTTTTCCCTGGGAAAAGAAGTAGGCTACTGCTTCTTAGCGACCAGGCGGAACGAGGAGCTCTGGGCGTAGCCGCGCACCATCACGTGGACGGTGGCACCGCTGTTCACCGTCGCCAGGCAGGACTCGTTGCTACCGGCTTTGTAGGGGCGGCAGTCGTAGGTGCTGGTGGTCGGGGCTGAGCCGGTGCGGACGTAGAGATCGGCGTCGCCGCTGCCGGTGATCTGAAACTGGTAGCTCCCAGCCGGCAGGGCCGGCGTCTGCCAGCGCATCTCGACATTCCTGGCGACGGTAGCGCTCTGGTCGATGCCTGCCCAAGGCGGTGGGTTATTGCCGCCGCCACCCGGCATGTAGCCGGGGTAGTAGATGTTGTCCTGTTCGCCCGTGACGAGCACCACTTGCGATGCATCGATGTTGCGGAACATCCCTTCATAGGTGACCGGATTGTCGACGGCGAGCAGCCCCTCCACGAGGGCCATCGTCGCGCTGGCGTCGGAGGCAAAGAAGGCCGGCATACCATTGGTGACGATATCCATGTACTTGGTGCCAGAGGGATCGCCGGGGTTGAAGGCGGCGCGCGTATCGGCCAGCGATCCATCGACGTAAGCGAAGGTGTCACAGCCGTTCATGAACAGGATGAGATACTGCCCTGTGACCCAGGTGCCGCGCTTGGCCAGCGCGCGGACATTCTGTCCGAGGCCGGCATGGCCGTTGTAGGCGATGAGGTCGGCGCGGGTGGCCAGCTGCGAATAGCGGCTAAAAAAGACTTCACTGGCGGTGCTCACCTTGTCGACCAGCAGCACGTTGACCTGGATCGAGCGGCCGCCGGGCAGCGTGGCCGTAAACTGCACATCGGGGTTGCCGACGCCGGGCGCCGTGGGGATCGTCGCCGGCACGGTCACTGTGGGATAGTTGGCGAGGCGCGTACGGATGCGACCGACAAACTCGTTGTAGGCGGCGATGCCCGCATCGCTGGTGCTGGTGGCACCGTCTTCGAATTTGCCGAATACGGCGACGACCTTGAGCGTCTTGTCCTCCCACACCTTGTGATACTCGGGATACTTGCCTGTGGTGTTGGTGCTGCTGACGGTGCAGGTGGCGGTGGTCTTGACGACATCGCTCGCATCGAGCACGCAGCCGGCCTTCGAGGGGCGATAATAGTACCACATGCTGCCCGAATTGACGTCATGTGCGCCCCAATCGACGCAACTCGCCTTGTACTTGGCGGTGAAGGCCTCCTGTCCCTCGTAGCTGACATCGCGCGGCAGGGTGAAGCTGTAGCTCCTCGGCAAGTTGGTGCGGGAGCCCCAGGCGACCGGCATCTTGGCGTGGTAGCGGATGCGGCGCAGGCCCGATTCCATGGTGGTGGTGACGTTCGAGAGGGTGAGCTTGTCGAGACGGCCGACGCCCCGGGTGCCGTTGAGATGGCCGATGGTGAAGAGCAGCTGATCCTGGATGACGCTGCGGTTATCGCCCCAGCTCGAGGTCAGCAGATCGCCGTCGAAGTCGAAGTCCATGAAGATGGCCTCGACGCTCGAATCGGCTTTGCCCTCGTCGCCCTTGGTGAGCTCGGACGGATCGATCGCATCGTCGAGCGCTGTGTCGCAACCGCCGAAGAGAGCCGTGGCCAGGAAGAGGATGTTTTGTGTGCGCATGGTCGGCCAGCGCAAGCAAACTGCGAGCCGACATTGAGGTTAGTTAATTCAATGAGTTAGTCGACCCTGGTCACTCGGGTGGCCGGCTAGTCAGGTAGCCGAGTCGGTATCGGAGTCGGAGTCGGAGTCGGAGTCGGTATCGGTGACGGTGACGGTGACGGAGTCGGAGTCGGAGTCGGTATCGGAGTCGGAGTCGGTATCGGAGACGGAGTCGGAGACGGAGTCGGAGACGGAGTCGGAGACGGTGCCGGTGCCGAGAATGCGAACCTGCAAGAGAGAAAGAAACTCGTCCAGGGCACGAGTGGAGTGGCCGACTGTCAAAATCTCCATGACGTCATCACCACCGACGAGAAGCTTTGGCCTTCGGCGCCCCAAGCCAGAGTCCAAGTTGCGCTCGTGCCTCGTCTTTGGAGAGCTGCCGGGCGCCCACCTTCACATCGGGTGAAACCCACTTGGGAAAAGGTGTCGTGATGTTTCGGTGCACTCCCGCCTCGGTGTGCTGCTGCTTGATGGCGGTCAGCCTGTCCTTACCCAACTCGTCGGCGATCCGCACCAGTGCCGGCCATAGGCGCCGATGGACGAAGGTGATTTTCTCCTGTACCAGTCGGAAGCACAGCACGTCTGGCGAGTCGTCCACGGCGCCGAGTGCGTGGAAAATCTCAGAGCCCTTCTTGTGCCCCCACCAGCTGCCTCGAATCGGCTCGCCGGCAACAGCTTCGGCGAGGTTGGGCACTGGACCTCTGGCAGAGGCGAGGACGACTCCATGTTGGGCGACGAACGCGATTGGATCGAACTCCGCCATTATGACGCGGGTGTGATCCGAACAAATGCTTCCCAGCTCAAAGAACTGCTCCGACAACGGCATCAGCCTCGATTTCAACAAGCATCCAGTCCTCGATCAGGCGAGCAACTTGGACCATCGAGGTCGCCGGCCGCACCTCTCCCATAAATTCCGCGTGCGCACGTCCGACCGCCTCCCAGTCACGCTGGTTGTTGATCACGAACATCCGGGTCCGGACGATATCTCTGAAGCTCGCACCAACCTGTAATAGCGCTCGTTCGATATTCCGAAACGCCTGGCAGGCCTGAGCGTAGGCATCACCATCTCCGACATGCCCGCCGTCTGGAAAAATAGCGGTCGTACCGGTGACGTAGATCTGATCTCCGACACGGACAAGCCTGGAGTAGCCGACGATCGACTCCCATTTGGCGCCGGAGGAGATGTTCGTTCGTTTCATCTTCTGACCTCTTTCTTGGCGAGCCTCTTACGCGGCAGCGTCCGCAAGGCTCTTGCCATCCGCCGCACGGCCTCTTTGAGCTCTGCTTCCGTTCGCGATGCAAATCCGAGACGCATGTATGGGATCATTTCTCGGTCAAAAGTGAACCGCCTGCCCAGCTGAAAAGCGACGCCTTCGCGCAGCCCCTGCAGTTCCCAGGCGCTGAGATCGACCCCCTCCTCAACGCGAACCCAGAGCGCCATGCCCCCCGTAGGGACGGTGAAAAAAAACATGGCGCCAAACTGTTTCCGAAGCTCCTCAGCGAGCACATCCCGACGCGCGTGATAGATACGGCGAGCGCGGCGGATGTGCCGCTGCACCTCGCCGCCCTCCAAAAGCTCGGCCACAGCCGATTCGACAGCATGGTCGCCCTGCAAGTCCATGAAGGAACGGTAGGCGACCGCGCGCTCGATAAGCGGCGATGGCGCGACGATGTAGCCGATGCGCAATCCGGGCGCGAGAACTTTGGAAAGGGTGCCGATGTAGATGACCGCGCCCGTCGTGTCAGCGCTTGCCAGAGGCAGAACCGGACGGCCGTCGTAGTGAAACTCGTGATCGTAATCATCCTCGATGATGGCAATGTGGCGTGTGCGAGCAAACTCCAGAAGCTCGAGACGCCTTCCCGCTGCCAGGGTGACTGTCGTTGGGTACTGATGATGCGGCGTGAGATAGAGGGCGCGGATACGCTCCCGATTGGAAAGGGTCGCAAGCTCCTTTACGCATGCACCAGCGCCATCGACCGGTAGCCGAACGAGCTTCGCGCCGGCGAGTTGGAACGCCTCCCACGCGGGTCGGTAGCCGGGGTCTTCCACGACAACGACATCGCCCGGCGCCACGAGCGTACGGGCTACCAAATAAAGCGCCATCTGGCTCCCACGCGTGATGAGAACCGTCTCGGGCGTAGCCGCAACGCCGCGGGTAGCCGAGAGCATTTCCGCCAGGGCCTTCCGTAGCCGGGGGTGGCCGAGGGAGTCGCCGTAGCCGAGCAGCGCCCCTCCCTGATGCCTGAGAACTCGTCGGTAGGCCCGGGCGAGCTCGGTCGCCGAGACCAGCCGTACATCCGGAATACCGCCCGCCAAGACCAGGGTGCTCGGTGAATGCGCTTGGCTCGCCCGATACATCTCAGGGGCCGGGTGAAGTGGGTAGCTTGTACGTGCTGGAACTGCCGCTCGAGGCGTCGCTGCACTCGCAAACTGACGCGGCTTGGGATCAGGGAGATCGCGCGAGACAAATGTGCCACGAGCCCGTGACGTCGTGATCCAGCCCTCTGAGGCCAGTTCGTCATACGCGGCCAGCACCGTATTCCGGTGTACCTTGAGCGACTGCGCAAGGGCGCGGCTGCCTGGAAGTAGATCCCCAGGACGCAGTCGCCCTCGTCGAATGTCCAGGGCGATCGCTTGTGCGATTTGAACGAAGAGCGGATGACTCCCTTCAGAATCGACCGCGAAGGCCAGTTCCCAACACCGCATCTGGTCTGTCAAATATATTAAATCTGGTACTTCTACAAGGACCAGTTTGGAGCGATGGTGCTCCCCATGCGAAGGGAAATCTATCGAATGGACCGGCAGGAAGCCGTGACTCTTCTCGAGCGCGCTCCCGTCATTCATATCGCGTCCACTACCCCAGATGGCGCACCGATGCTACGAACGGTGCACGGTGTCGTAGTTGACGGCGCGGTCGCATTTCATGGTGCTCCCGCAGGAGAGAAAACGGAAACACTTGGGCAGGATGCGGTCATATCCGCCGAGGAGATGGTGGCGCAGATCCCAAGTTACTTCGTGGATCCAGAGCGGGCTTGTCCGGCGACGACCTACTACTTGAGCGCGCAGGTGCATGGGCGACTTGAACCGGTGGATGACCCCCAGGCCAAGGCGCAAGTGCTGCGTGCGCTGATGGCGAAGTTCCAACCAGAAGGCGGCCACGTTCCGATCGACGAAGATCACCCGCTCTATCGCAACGCAGTTCGCGGGATCTTGATTGTGCGTGTGTCCCTCGAACGATTGGATGGCAAGGCGAAGCTGGGTCAGAACCGCAAGCCGGACGAACTGGCGAAGATCCTCGAATTGCTGTGGAACCGCGGTCGCCCCGGCGATCCCAGAGCCATCGATCTCGTCCGCCAGGCGAACCCGACTGTACCAACGCCGCCCTTTCTTAAAGCTCCCGAAGGCACTCAACTTGTGTGCGCCCTCGGTCCTGACCAGGTCGATGAGGCCCTTTCGCTACTCGATGGCACCTACTGGAACGAAGGCGTTCCTCGCGATGCTATCGCTCAGGCGCTTCTTTCGGCCTCGGCCTGGGTGGGGGCACGGGATTCCTCCGGCGCCCTCGTGGCGATGGCGCGTGCCGTCAGCGACATGTCCAAAGCCGCTTGGATTTACGACGTGGTTGTGCGCCCTGATTGGCGCGACAGGGGTGTCGGCAAGGCGGTCATGCGACTGCTCCTCGATCACCCGGCTGTCAGGCACACCCGAAAAGTTCGGCTCGCCACCAGGGACGCGCAGGGCCTTTACGAAAAGTTCGGTTTCCGGGACATCCGCAACGTGCCTTCGGCCTCACCCAACAGGGAGATGATCCTCATGCGAGGGGTCGCGTAGCGTGTATCATTCCTGCACTTGGCCCGCTCTGACCCACAGCTCACGATTCGCGAGGCGCGGCAGCAATACTTTGCCGCCAACCGGTTCGGCGACGATGGCGGATACGCGCTCAAATGGGTGCCGGTCAAGGTGCTCGGCATCCGCTTCAAGATCCCCAACAGCAATGCTCGCCGACGAGCGGTGCGCATCCACGATATCCACCATGTCCTGACGGGCTACGCGACCGACTTCGCCGGGGAGGCCGAGATCGGCGCCTGGGAAATCGCCTCCGGCTGCGCCAACCATCCCGTGGCCCTCGTGCTCAACCTCTTCGCGGTCTATTTCGGCCTCTGGATCGCACCGAGGCGCCTTCTGCGCGCGTTCGCTTACGGGCGCCGCACGCGCAATTTGTATCGACAACCCTTGGATGAAGCGCTGCTCTCACGAACGGTCGGCGAACTGCGAACCGAACTTGGCCT
>JAHFDT010000193.1 GCA_023248875.1 Myxococcales bacterium
ACCGGCGCCGGAGGAAGCGGCCCGCGCCGCTCTTTTTGGGCAAACCAGCGCTCTATCGCTGTAGCGGCTGTCAGCGCTATTTTGCCGTTCACCCGCTGCCACAACTCGGACTGTTGGTGCTGATACTCGCGGGCGTCGTGCTGCTGTCGGTGCGGGGACCCTACATGCTCTGGCTCATCACCTTCCCCGCCGCGGCCCTTCTGGCGATGCAGCTGTGGCACGCCTGGAGCACGCGGCGGCAGAATCCGCCGATTGACCCTGAGAGCCAACTGGTGTTGATGCAGGCCTTCGCCCATCCCGTGCTGGGCGAAGTGCTGCGCGGTCAGCGCCCGATCAGCACGCACCGGACAGCGTCGGGGCAGGTCCAGTTACGGCTGCTTGAGAACGGCGAGCAGAAGCGCACCCATGAGCAGCAGTCCTAGGGTGCCGTGCGCGGCGGCAAAGGGGGCCCGGCGCAGCGGTGCGTCGGCGGGGCCACGGCGGATGCGCATCTGTTTCACGGTCAGCAGGATATGGACGAGGGCGATCGCCGCGACGAGCCCCAGCTTGATGTGCAACCAGCGTGCGCTGCGAAAATAGTCGGCACCATCGAGCGCCATCTGAGTGACGCCGGTCCCCAACGTCAAGAACGCGCCGGGGATCGCGACCGCATAGTTGAGGCGTGCCTCCAGCCAGGCATAGCGCGGCCGCACGCTGGGGTGCTCGAGGACATGGTAGCCGAGCAGGCGCGAGAGGGTGAGAAGCCCGCCCATCCACAGCACCACCCCGAGCAGGTGGAACGCGATCAGGATCTTCACCGGCCCCATGGTGGCACAGCTTGCCAAGCGGCGGAAGATGTTCAATTGTCCTCGCATGGGGACATTGCGCGTCTGTTTTCATGATAACTGCTTTGATGGCGCGGCTTCGGCGGCGCTGTTCACCCGCTTCTACCGCGACCGCGTGGACCCCTCCGTGGAGGTCAAGTACCGCGGCATGGCCCACGGCCCTGGCGAGGTTTTTCCGCCCGGCGTGTTCGATGGGGATGCCAACGCCGTGGTCGATTTTCGCTACTCGTCCGATCCGCAGTTGACCTGGTGGTTCGATCACCATGTCTCGGCTTTTCCGAGGCCGGAGGAGGAGGCCCATTTTCGCGCCGATCAGTCGGGGAAAAAGTTTTTCGATCCCCAAGCGAAATCCTGCACCAAGTTTCTGGCACGGATGTGCGCCGAGCATTTCGGCTTTTCGCTGGCGCCGCACCGCGAGCTGATCGATTGGGCAGAGATCATCGACGGCGCACTGTTCACGAGCGCCGAGCAGGCGGTGGCGCTGCGCGAGCCGGCGCTGCGGCTCATGACCTGGCTAGAAAACAACAAGGACCCGGCGCTGACAGAGCGACTGATCGCCCGGTTTGCCGCGGCTGTGGGGCTGGCCGAGATCGCCGCGGAGCCCTGGGTGGCGGATCCGCTGGGGCCGATTTTGGCGGCCCACCAGAAGGCGGTCGAAACGCTCAAAGAGCGCTGCCGGATCGAGAACGGCGTCGTGACGTTCGATGTCTCGTCTCAACCGCTTGTGACTTACAACAAGTTCATTCCCTACTCGCTGTTCCCCGAAGCGCGCTTCGTGGTGGGGCTCTCTCGCTCCGCGAGCCGCGCCAAGATTTCGGTCGGGTCGAACCCGTGGCTGCCCCGCCCGGAAACCAATATCGCCAAGATCTGCGAGCGCTACGGCGGCGGTGGCCATCCCGTCGTGGGCGCGGTGTCGCTACCGGCGGACGACCTTGCGCGAGCCCAAGAGGTTGCGCGCGAGATTACGGAGGAGCTGCGCCGTAGTCGCTGAGGTCACGAGTCGCTGAGGTCACGAAACGACTCGCAACGCCCGCTGCGTAGGCTGCTCCGCCAAGGCGCGCTGCCAGGCGGCAAAGCTGCCGCCCGCGCGATGCGCAGAGAGTGCCGCCAGGCCCGCGGCCTGCCCGCCTTGCGCCAGCTGATACTCGACCCAGCCCCAGCGCGCGGAAGTGGGGCGCACCTCCGCTGTACCGGCGAGCCCGCGCCGCAGGGCTGCGAGCTTGCCGTCGATTTCACGGATCCCGGCATAGGGTGTACCGTCGAGCGGGGTATTGCGCTTCGCGACAAAGGGCGCTACGCCGAGCACCACCTTCGAAATCCGGGTCAGCTCGCGCGTAAAGCGCACCAGCTCCGCGATATCGGTTTCGGTCTCCTCGGGAAGGCCGACCATCTGGTAGATCTTGACGTGGATCATCCCATGTTTGGCCGCCAGCTGGGTGGCGGCGAGGAGATGGCGCTCGCGGGTCTTGCGCTCCACCCGTTCGCGCAAACGCTCGGAGGCCCCGTCCGAGGCAAAAGTGATGGCCCGATAGCCGCCCGCCGCCAAAAGGCCGACGATCTCATCGTTGAGACGGTCGGCCCGCAGCGAGGAGATGCCGACCTTGCGTCCACTTTGCACCAGGCCGCGCAGGATCTCCCCGAGCTTCGGATGGTCGGTGACCGCGGCGCCCACGAGCCCCACCCGGCGCGCTTCGGGAGGCACCAATTCGAGCACCCGCCCGGGTGGCACGAGGCGCATGCCGCCATTGGTGGAGCGGCGCATGACACAATAGGTGCAACCGCGCGAGCAGCCGCGCTCCGGTTCGATCAGAAACATCGAGGCCAGCTCGGTGTGGGGCGTGAGGATCTGAGAATGCGCCGGCAGGAGTGCGTCATCGGCCTGGGCGATGGGGGGCAGCCGATCGCCGTGCAGCACGGGGACCCAGATCCCCGGCTGGGCTGCCAACCGTTCCAGCAGTGCGGCTCGCTCGGACTCCTCTTCGGCGGCCGCCAGCAGCGATCGCACCGTCTCTTCCGCCTCACCCAGCAGGACCACATCGACAAACGGGCCGAGCGGCAGGGGGTTGGAAAAGGTCAGCGGTCCGCCCGCGATCACGAGGGGGCTGGAAGGGGGGCGGTCGCGGGCCAGCGGGGCGAGGCCCGCCAGCTCGAGGAGCTCGATGACTCCAGTCAGCTCCAGCTCGTAGGCCACCGAGAGGGCGATGAGATCGGCATGGGCGACCGGCTGGTCACTCTCGTAGGTGCAAAGCGGTAGGCGGCTGTCGCGCCAAGCGGCGGGATCCTCTGGGAGAAAGGCGCGCTCACAGCCCCATCCGGGCTGCTGATTGAGCAGCCGATAGATGGTTTGAAACCCCAGAGAGGACATCCCCACGTGGTAGGGGCTGGGGTAGACCAGCGCTATCCGCCGAGCGGCGTGCTTGCGCAGCGTCCCCTGCTCATCGGCGAGGCGATCCCGGATCGCTCGTTTCGCCAGGTGTAGGCGGTCATGGGCCATTCTCGCTGCGAATCTAGCACGGCTGGCCTAGGGCGCTGACCAATTCAACCGCCTGCTGCGAGCGCCGATGCCTTCGCTGCGCCGAGCGGTCTCGTCGCTGCGCTGCTCTCGTTACTTCTAGTAGCGCTGCGCTGCTCGCTCCTCGGGCGCTCGGCTCGCTTCGGCCTCGTCGCTCTCGCGACGGCGTTTGAATTGGTCGGCGCCCTAGCAGCGTTTGCGCTTGACAAAATCGCAGGGGGCAAGCAGGTTACCGCCACGAAATGGCGGGTCCTAGTGGCCGTGAATCATCGCGGCGCAGGGGGCCCGCACAGCAGCGAGCGGCACAAGACCGCCAGTGGAGCAAGGGAATGGCTAAGGGCAATGTGAAGTGGTTCAACGATGCGAAGGGTTATGGGTTCATCTCTCGGGCGGATGGGCCGGACGTGTTCGTCCACCATACGGCCATCCAGGGGGAGGGTTTTCGCACCCTGACCGAAGGGCAAGAAGTGGAGTTCGACATTGTCGATGGCCCGAAGGGGCTCCAGGCCGCCAACGTCCGCAAGCCCTAGACCGATTTGCCGTTGGATTGGAAGGGGGCGCCGAGGGGCGCCCCTTTTTTTGTCCGATTGACTCCCCGCTAGGCCGCACCGAGAATCCACGTGTGCATTCGGTCGTCACCCGCCGCATCGACCGTATCCTCGCCAGCGAGGATGGGCTGGCCAGCGCGGCCGCTGAACGAATCGTCCTGGACGCGGGCGAGGTCTATTTTCAGCGCGCCTTTCCGCATGTGTTTGATGCGAATGTAGTTCGGCATCCTCATTTGGAGCCCGATCAGCTCGATGGCAGGCTCGATAGGGTACGGAGGGAGCTCGTCGCTGCCGGGGTGGGCCATCTCCAGCTGGTGTTTGACCCCCCGCCGATCTCTTCCCGGCTCGGGGTGGCCTTGGAGCAGCGAGGGTTCGTGCGCGACCCGCTCTTGGCGATGGTTCTGACCGGTGCTCCCAAGCGCGTTGCTGCGCCCGAGATCGAAGTCCGCGCGGTGGGACCCGAAGCACCCTTCGGCTGGTATGCTGACATCCTCGACGAGATGACTCGCCATGAACCCTGGTACAGCCGCGCGGTGGTGCGCGAGATTGTCGGCTCGATAGCGAGTAAGCCGAAGCGGGGGCCCTCCAGCTGTTTGTGGCGGTGAGTCGAGGGATCCCGCTGGGGACGGCGGGGCTGGCTCTAGGTCATGGGGCGGCGCGGGGAAGTGCCGCAATCGTTGGCATCGGAACCCGGACGCAGATGCGCGGTCGGGGGGTGGCTCAGAGCATGGTCGTAGCGCTGGCCGACCGGGCCCGCCTCGCCGGTTGCGATCTGCTCTACCTCGTTACCCGCCTCCTCGACACACCGCAGGAGCTGTATCGTAAGATGGGCTTTGGCGACCAGTTTTGTTTCGATTCTTTTCTCTCCAGCCGGTCACTTTAAGCGGTAGAGGAGAAGCTTCATGGTGGAGCCGCTTCGACGAGGCGTGCCAGCCGATCCACCAGCTCTTCGCAGAGGCCGCGCAGCCGGGAAAACTGGGGTTCGCTGGGCGCGAAGGTCTGTTCATCCATATAAAGCGCGCGGTTGAGCTCTACCTGCAGGGCATGGATGCCCTGCTTCGGCTGACCGAGGCGGCGGGTGGTTTCGCCGCCGAGATAGGGATCGTTGGGCGCCACCGAAAGGCCCGCTTGGGAGAAGTGCGCGACCGCTGCGGCGGTGACGTTCGGGGCACAACTTTGCCCTCGCAGGTCACCCGGAACCACGTCGGCGCGTCGTTTGCCCGGATCGGCGTGGGTGGCCTTCCCCTGCGAAGGCATGGAGTGGCCGGAGAGCACCAGCACTCGCCCAAATCGCGCGCGCTGTTCGGCCACCGCCTGGTCGAGGGCCAAGTGGTAGGGCGCGTGGTAGCGGGCGATCCGGGTCTGGTAGGAGGCCAGGGAGAGCGGCGCTTTGAGGACGGGCGTGCCATCGGTGGCGACGCGCCAGACGAGGCCGCGCGGCGAATGGGGGCGAGGGTGTGGCAGGCCGACCACCGCCGCCGCATCGACATCGTCATCGGCGCGATTGAGATCCACCACAAAGCGCGAGATCTCGGTGTAGATCAACGTCGCGCCCAGCTCCGGGGCACGAGCATAGAGTTCGTGAACATACAGGTCGGCATCCCGTTTGATCCCGGCCTCGTCGAGGGCGAGTTCGGCGGCCACTTCGGGAGGGATCCCCAACCCCGCATGGGGCACCTCGACGATGATGGGGCGGGGGGCGCCGCGAGGCGATACCACCACGACGGGTCGCGATTCGCTCATAGGAACCTCTGCAGGGCGGCGCGCATCTGCTCAGCATCGGCAAAACGGCCGCGCGGCGACTTGTCGAGCGCGCGGAGGAGGAGCGCGTCGAAAGCCGCGGGAAGAGCTGGAACCAGCGTCCGTATAGAGGGCACCGGGGCAGCGGCGTGGGCCTCGAGGAGCGCCACCGGATCGCCAAGATAGGGGCGCCGACCGGCGGCCAGCTCGAACAGAATGATCGCTACGGAATAGAGATCATCGCGGGGATCGGGAGGCGTGTTCACACTCTGTTCCGGGGCGGAATAGGCGGGCGTGTTTAGGGCCAGGGGCGCCGCCGTGTCAGCCGACACGCCGACCTCGCAGGCGGCGCCGAAATCGAGGAGGCGGATGGTATCGCCCACCCGGATCAGATTGGCGGGCTTGAGGTCCCGATGGACGATGCCGCAGCGGTGGATCGGGGCCACCGCATCGAGCAGCGCCCTTCCTAAGCGCGCCACTTCGGGCAGAGCGAGCGGTCCCGTGGGCAGCGGAAGTCCCGACAGGAGCTCCATCGCCAAAAAGAGCGCGCCGTCGAACTCACCGACCCCGAAAAGGCGGGGCGCGCCACGGCCGGCCAGCCGCTCTAGGAGCTCCGCTTCGCGCCGCAGACGCTGTTGAAAGGGCGACAGCCCCTGATAGGGGGGCGCCAGTATCTTGACCGCGGCCGGGTGCTGGCGCGAGGTGGCCTGATAGACCGACGAAAAGCCGCCCCGGGCGATCCGTTTCCGCAGCGTCACGAAGCCGTTCGGCAAGGGCAGCGAACGGCCGATCCAGGGGTCGTGCAGGGATGGCGTCGGATCGACCACGGAAGGCGTTTTGTAGCGCGGCCGAGGGGCAGCTGCAACTGGATCGGTTGATCGGCCCGGTGTTCGTTTACGCTGCGATCCCCGCGTGCTACCGTAGAGGCTTCCATGCGCCGCCGGTGGGTAACGTTGTTCATGGTGGTAGCTCTGTGCGGTGGCGCGCGCGCCGACCTACCGACCGACCGCACCTTTTCGCCGCAGCTGTTCCATCCGGCGCTCGGCCCCGACCACTTTTTTTCGGTCGAAAGCGCGGCGACCCTTCCCCACCTCAACTATGCACTGGGCCTGTGGGCCCACTACGCCTATCGGAGCTTTGGCATCCTGACGGTCGACTCCAAGAATCAAATCACCGAGGACCGAGCCTCGCTATTGCAGCATGCTCTCTCGGCGGATCTGGTGCTGGCGCTCGGCCTGTTTCAGCGGCTGCAGCTGGGTTTGCGGGTGCCGGTCGCGCTCTATCAAAGCGGTGAGAGCTTTCCCTATGTCTTCAACGGCGCGTCGGGGACGGTGGCGGCGCCCTCTGGCTTGGCGATGGGGGATCCGGCGATCGTGGCCAAGGTGCTCCTTTGGGGCCACGAAGAGGGGCCGAAGATCTCGCTGGCGCCCTTCATTACGCTGCCGCTCAGCCAGGCCACGCCCGACCAGTTCGCGGGCGATGCCAACGTCGATCTCGGACTGCAGGTGCTGGCCGGCTGGGACGCCAAGCGGTGGCGCTCCGGCATCGCCATAGGTGCGCTCTTTCGCACTCACGAGTCGCATTTCTTCTCCACCACCCTCGGCCAGGAGCTCACCTTTGCCCTCGCGGCGGCCTATGATGTGCTCGACCAGCGCCGCCTCGCTCTGATCGGGGAGCTATTCGGCCACACCGATTTTTCCAGCACTAGCTTGAATAGCATCGACGCCAATCCAGTGGAGCTCGACCTCGGAGCCAAGGTGCGGTTCGCGCGCTCGTTCTACGGCAGCGTGGCGCTCGGTACCGGTCTCGTCAAAGGGGTGGGCGCGCCGATGCTACGGGCCACCGTAGGGTTGACATTTGCGCCCGACCGCCGAGACCAGGATCGCGATGGCGTCCCGGATGCGGACGACCGGTGTCCAGAAACGCCCGAAGATCGGGATGGCTTTCAGGATCAGGACGGCTGCCCCGACGAGGATAACGATGTCGATGGGA
>JAHFDT010000194.1 GCA_023248875.1 Myxococcales bacterium
GCTGGCCCGTGGCCCATAGCCTTTCGCCGGCCATGCACCAGGCTGCACTGCAAACGATCGGACTCGGGTGGGACTATCAGGCATTCGCGGTGGCACCCGCCGATCTGCCCGAATGGATCGCGACGGCGGCTGAGCGCGGATACGTGGGCATCAACCTCACGCAGCCTCACAAAGTGGCGGCGCTTACGCTCTGTTCGCCCGACCTCGTCGCAGCGGAGGTGGGTGCGGTCAACACGTTGCGCTTCCGTCCAAACGGCCACGTGGCAGGGTTTAATACCGACGTCTACGGCTTCGAAATGGCGCTGCGCGAACTCGCGCTCTCTCCGCGGCGTGCCGCCCTCTTAGGCGCGGGTGGCGCGGCTCGTGCGGTAGCGCGGGCGCTCGTTCTTCGTGGCTGCGAGGTCACTCTCGTCAGCCGATCGCAGCGGCGTGCCCAGCCCGAGCTGCATCACATCCCTTGGAGTCCCTCCGCGCTGGCCGCGCTGCTCGTTTCCGTCGATCTTCTCGTCGATGCGACGTCGCGCGGCCGCAATGCGAATTTGCCGCCGATCGATCTCAGCCCTCTCGCACCCACCGCAGTGGTGGTCGATTTGACCGTGCGACCGACTACGCCACTCATCACCGCGGCGCGAACGCGGGGGCTCGTGGCTGCTACCGGCGAAATCATGCTCCTCCACCAGGGTGCACAGGCATTCGAGCTTTGGACCGGCCGAACGGCCCCGCTCGAGGTCATGCGTGCGGCGCTGGCATCGGCACTATTCAAATAAAAAACGCCCTGCGGAGTGCAGGGCGTTTTTCGTTTCCCGCCGACGCGACTACAGGTCGTACGGACGCACGGTCGCGCGGCCGTTCTGCTTGGCGCGCGTCGTCGCTGCCGACAGCATGTCGTGCACGCGAGCGGAAACCGCGTCGATCAGGTCGCCCGAGCTCTGGCAACCAGCACCCTTGACGACGTCCTTGAGCTTCGTGCCCACCACCAGGATCTCCTTCGCCCCACCCTTCTTTACCTTGCCTGCTTTGGCCATTGTGAAATCTCCTCTGTTGTCATGCGCCCCGGATGGCGCTGAACGGAGCCATTGTACGGGCCGTTTTAGGCCACGCAAGCGGCTTTTAGAGCAGCGGTCACCCGGATTGATCGGAAGATGGCGAAGAGCTTTCGCCCGAGGGCAAGGAGCGAGGGCGCAGCGCTACTAGCGGTAACGCAAGCCCGAGCGACGCGGCCATCGGGCGAAAGATCGAGCCAGCGCCGCATCAATCCGGGTGACCGCCGCTCTAGCACCCAGGTACTGAATGAATGCGCCATTCCCTGCGGTGGTTCTAGGGTGCAAAGGGCGGCTTGCAAACCGTCGCGCCGCCGAGTAAAGCTCTTCGCCGCCGATGAAGAACATGCTCGACAGGTGGGCCCCGCTGCTGGTGCTGCTCCTCGGTGCCCTGCTTTATCTCCCGGGGATCGGCTCGTTCGGGTTGTGGGATCCCCACGAGGTACGGATCGCCGATGCGGCCAAAGAGGTGGCGCTTTCGGAGGGCTGGGAGGTCCGAGGGGCGCCTCGTCCGCCGCTGCCGGTCTGGCTGGTGGCGGCCGGTTTTCGTCTGTTTGGGATCGGAGAGGTCGGCGGTCGCCTGCCGGTAGCGTTGGCTTCGATCGCGGCGCTCTTGATTTGCTATGCCCTGGGCGCGGCGCTGTTCGGTCGGCGTGCGGGGCTGCTGGGGGCGGTCGCGCTGGCCACCTCGCCCGCCTTTTTTCTCAGCGCCCGACAGCTGACGACGCAGATCATGCCCGTGCTGGGGCCCTTGTGTGTGGTGGCCGGTCTGGCGCGCGCGCTGTGGGCGCCGTCTCGGACCTGGCCGCTGGATCTGCTGCTGGGACTGGCCGGCCTTGCCATCGGCCAGCTTGCTTCGGGCACACTGCTCGGCGTCGCGGTGCCGCTGGCGGCGATCGCGGTGGCGCTGCTGCTCTGCGGCGGCGGCCGGACGGCGGTGCGTGCCGGCCTCGTCACCCTGGCGGGCGGTCTGCTGGTCGCCGTCGCCTGGAGCTGGTACCAGCAGCTCAATCCCGGAGCGGGCCATGTTTCGGCCTACACGGCGCTCCTCGGTGGCACGCCGCACGCCATGACCCACCAGACACAGCTGGTCTCAGTGGTGACGCAGATCGGCTTCGGCTTTTTCCCCTGGGTGGCTCTGCTGCCCTGGTCGGTGGCGCGGGCCTTCGTGGTGGAAGGGGAGCTGCGTCCGGGCTGGGTCGTGTTGATCGCCTGGGCTGGACTCGCCTACCTGGCGACGCTGTTGCAGCTTGCAGGAGTGGGCGAGGTCGCGTTCGCCGCTGGACCAGCGATCGCTCTTCTAGTGGGCGCGCTACTCGACGAGACGCTCGAGCAGCGGCAGTCGTTGGCGCTGGTGGGATTGACCGCGGCGCTCGGGGCGGTGCTGCTCGGCCATGATTTTTTTCTCAACCCTGAGCGTTTTGGCGGTGCCCATGTGCTTGAAGGGATCAAGTGGCCGTCACCGCTCGAGGCGGCGCCCTATGTCGTCCTCGGCGCGGGACTCGTGTGGGGTGCTTTCATCGCGCTCGGCCACCTCCTCCTGCCGCGGCCGGGCTGGTTTTCGCGTCAGGGCGCCTTGGCGGCGGCCTTCGCGGCGGCGCTCGGGTTCGCCGCGGCGTCCAGCTTCTGGATCGTTCCCTCGGTCTCGCAGCACCTCTCCTACAAAGGGCTCTTCACCAAGTACCGTTCGCTCGGCGGCAGCGAGCTCGGGCAGTACCGCGTGCCCGGCCACGGTGCCTCCTACTACAATGCCGGAAAAACGGTCGATCTCTCGTCGCTGCCGCAGCTGTTCGAGTTCCTCGCCAAACCCGCGCGGGTGTTCGTAATCGTCTCCTCCGAGGATGTGGCGCCGATCGATCAGTTTGCCAAATCGCGCAGCGAAGGGAGCGCCAACTATTTCGTGGTCGATGATTCCAACGCCCATTTCCTTCTGCTCTCCAATCGGCTGGGTACCGGCGAGAGCGATCTCAGTCCCCTGCGGCGCCAGATCGTTCGCGAGCTTTTGCACCCGCCGCAGCACGAGCTGCACGTCGATTTCGAAGGCAAGGTGGAGCTGGTCGGCTACGACCTGCCGGACGAGCTCTCGCGCGGCCAGAGTTTCAAGATCACGCTCTACTACAAAGTCATCGCGCCGCTCGGTGGTGCCTATAAGGTCTTTCTCCATTTCGACGGGCCAGGGACCCGCTTCAACGGCGACCACATTCCGCTCGAAGGGCGCTTTCCCACCAACTACTGGGTGCCCGGTTTCTACATCATCGACGAGCATCGGATGGAGCCGGACCGCGCCACCTCGCCGATCGGCAACTATCAGATCTTCGGTGGCCTCTTCATGGGCGAGCGCCGGCTAAAAATTGCGTCGGGGCCGAGCGATGGCGACAATCGTGCGCGCCTCGGTGGCGTGCGGGTGAAGTGATGGAACGAAGGATCCACGAACGAATCCTTGTCCAGATCGAGGTCGACTACCGCTGCGATGACAATTTTCTGTTTGCCTACATCACTGATATCAGTGCCATGGGCATCTTCATCCGCACCACTCAGCCGGAGCCGCCGGGCACGCGACTCAACCTGCGATTCACCCCACCGGGCGGCGCCGACCCGTTTGAATTCGAGGGGGAGGTGATCTGGATCAACCCGCACCGCCCAGATGCGGCCGAAGGCGAAAACCACAACCCCGGCATGGGGGTCCAATTCGTGGCCTTGGCGCCCGACCAGCGCGACCAGTTGATCGAGCTCGTGCGCACCTTTGCCTATCTCGACGACGAAAAATCACCAAACCGGTGTTGAGTTTTCGTCAGCCGTTCGCGACCCAGCGCCCCTTTTCGACTGGCACTACACCTGCAGTGGTGGGGGCGTACATAGGGGGTTCCATGCACAATCTACTTTGGCTCTCTGTACTTTCCTTGGCCGCCTGTGGCGGCGGCAACAATGGCTCACTCGGGCAGAAGGGTGTCGCGACCTTCGAATGGGGCCCCTGCCTGTTCGACTGCGGCCTCGATAAGCACGCCATGGCCGCCGGGGGAGCGGCCGCAGTCCTCCGTGTGACCGGCGCGGGAGCGCTCGCCAAGGTCGAGAGCAGTAAACCCGAAGTGGCCACCTTCCTCGTTTCGGATCCCAAAACGGTCAATGCCACGGCGGGGCAGGTTGGGACGGCCGACCTCATCCTGAAGGACGCCAGCGGCCAGGAGATCGACCGCGCCACCGTGACGGTCAAGCCCATCAATGCCCTGCCCTATGACAATGGTTGGGGCGGCGATCCTGGTCCGACAATTCTCGCCAACACCGGCGTATCGCTCCACACCATCGGCAAGAATGGCAGCGAAGTGTTGATCGGTACCGGCGCGGTGAAGTTCACCCTCACCGGCACGCTGCAACAGGACTCCCAGATCGTCTTTGGCGACACCATCGCCTTCAAGGGCACGGTCGGCACCGGCAGCGTCAAGGCCGACTGCATCGATGCCCACCTCACCGTCCCGGTGGCCGTGGTCGACTCCGCCGCCATCACCAGCGTCGAGCTTTCCAAGTCGTCGCTCACCTTCGCGCACGACAAGCCGGAGAGTGTTGGCGTCACCACCAAGGTCGGCGATAAGGTCGTCTTTGGCGCCGCCTGCACCTGGAGCTCGTCGCCGAATGGCCTCACTTTCACCGGCCACGCCGGCTTTCTCGGCACCGCGGCCGTCTCCTACAGCGTCGCGGGCGCGGAGGGTAGCTACACCGCTAGCTGCACTGCTCCCGGCGGCGTGAAGAGTGCGACGCTGAACGTCACGATCAACTAACTACTCCGACTCCTTCGCCGGCTCGCTGCTCGCGTCATCCTCCTCGTCCATCGCCGCGACGCGATAACGCTCGTTGAGCCAACCGCCCAAATCGGCCATGCGGCAATGCTCGCAGCAGAAGGGAAAGGTTGGCGCCTCCCGTTTGACCTCGGCGCGGCAGGTGGGACAGCGCGGACTCATAGGCAATTAGGAAGTATATCCCGGTTTGACCTGCCCGTGGCCTCTATGATTAGCTACTGTCGTGCTGACGCTGTGCGTGCTGTTCGATCGCCCGATCGAAGGCGCCGAGGGGCGGCTAGACGAACGGGCCGTGGCAGCGGCAGCGGGGGAGATCCCCACGGCCGAAGCAGTGGCTCGCCATCGGGCGCACGTTCGACTGCTCGGCGGCGAGGGGGCGGAGCGCGAGCAGCTCCTGCGGCTCCGCGAGTCGGCATTGCCCTGGCTAGAGCGGCCGGAGGCGATCGCCGTGTTCACGGGTCGTGCCGTGACGTTGGCAGCCGAGGCAGTGGTCCGCCTGCGCCGCCCGGTTCCCGCGGTGGAGCTGTGGGTGGCGGTGCGCCGCTTTCATCTCGCGGACGCCGCGGGCTGCTTTCTCGATACCCTGGGAATGGCGGAATTCGGTTTGCCCGACCTCGAGTGCTACGCGGGGGAAGCGGCCGAGGACACGGCGGCTTGGCTACGCAACCTTTCGCTCTATCTCGTGCAGGAGGGTGCGCCGATTCGCTCGGGGGATACCTTGGATGGCCCCGATGAACAGGCCTGGTGCGCCGAAGAGGATCGCGCCACCGTCGATCCCGCGCGCCGAGTGATCCGTTTCGCACCGATGGCCTTGCACCCCTGAGCGGGGTCGGGTAGAAACAGCTTTTCGCTTCTTCTCAGGGAGGCTCTCCGTGCTCGAGGCGCTTCGCAAGAATTCGCGCAATACCATCATCTATGTGCTGTTCGGCGTCATCATCGCCGTGTTCGTGATCAATTTTGGCCCCGGCTCGCAGGGGTGTGATAGCAGCGGCGGCAGAGCCTACGCGGCCAAGGTCGCGGGCATCACCATCAGCGAAAACCAATTTCGCTACGCCTATGTCACGGCTGAGAATCAGATGCGCTACATGTTCGGTGGGCAGTTTTCGGCCCGCGACTACCACCTCAAAGAGCAGGTGATGAACCAGCTGATCGACACCGAGCTGGCAGCACAGGAGGCCGAGAGCCTCGGGCTCGAGGTCTCGGACAACGAGATCAGCGAGATGATCGAACGGGGGCGCTACTATTTCCTGGGCGCCGAGGAGCACACCGACGCCTTCAACAAGGACGGCGTGTTCAACTACGAAAAGCTGCAGAGCTTCTGCAAGAACCGGTTGAACGTTTCGGTGGCGACCTTCATTGAGTTGCAGCGGCGCGATCGGCTTGCGGACCATCTGCGCAAGATGATGATCGGGGGTCTCAAGGTTTCGACGGACGAGGTCAAGGCAGAGTATGAGCAGCGCGAACGCAAGGCGAACCTCGAGTTCGTGCGGTTGGCAGCGCGGCGTGATGAGGTGGAGCTCGGGACCGAGGAGATCGAGGCCTACCGCAAGGCGCACGAGGCCGAGGTGAAGAGATCCTACGACGATCACCCCTACCTTTATAAGAAGCTGGAGCCGCACGCGCATCTGCGCCGGATCTTGGTGGGGGTGGCCAAGGATGCAGCGCCGGCGGTGGTGGCCAAGGCCAAAGCGAAGATCGAGGATGCGGCGCGGCGGATCCAGGCGGGCCAGCCGTTTGCCGCGGTCGTGAAGGCGCTCAGCGAAGAGGAGGCCACCCGGTTGCGCGGCGGCGATCTGGGCTGGCACAAGAAGGGCTTTTCGGGTCTGGGAGAAGCGATCGACACCCGGGCCTTTGCGGCCCCACCGGGCGCTCTCATCGGGCCGGAGAAGACGGCGCGCGGCTTCGAGCTGGTGAAGGTGGAGGGCTTCCGCAAAGGCGATGTGGCGCTCGGCGATGCGGCGCTCGAGATCGCGGAGGATCTCTTGCGTACCGAGCGGGCCCAAGCGGCGGCAAAAAAGGAGGCGGAAGCGGTGCTGGCCAAGCTCAAGCAGGGGGCCAAGCTGGCTGACCTATTCCCGAAAAAGAGCGGCGAGGAGACCCCCGCGGCGAAAGAGACCGGGCTGTTTGCGCGCCACAATGAAATGGTGCCCGAGGTGGGGCTGTCGGCAGCCTTGGCGGCGCAGGCCTTCACCGCTCCCGTCGGTCAAGCGATCGGGCCGCTGGAGGTGGCCGGGAACCAGGTCGTGGCCGTGATCAAGGAGCGCAAGGAGCCGGAGCCGTTCGACAAGAAGCAGGCTGATGAAGAGCGCCAGGCGGAGCGCCGGCAGGCCCGCGAAGTGTTGACGGCCTGGACCAAAGAGCGCTGCGTCGAAGTGCGCGATGCAGGTCGGATCAAGGTGAACGACGAGCTGTTGAGCTACGACGGCGGTGGCCGTGGCGCAGGGGTGAAATACCAGCCCTGCGCGAAACTGTGATGATCTCGGCCTTCCGTGGTCTCGCCGATCGATAATCACCCGCTCCAATGGGGGCTGACCTTCGCTGCAGGTCACGCCGAGCTGGGCTTGCGTGCGGCGGTGCCCGCGGGGCCGCTGACCGTGGAGGAGCTGACGCTGGCGATGCCGGAGGCGTATTCCGATGCCGAGACGCCGGTCGGGCGGTGGCAGACACGGCGCGGAGCACTCGAACGGGTTCGCATCGTGCTTACGGAGAGCAGCTTAGCTGCCTGGTTGCGGGCGCGGCAGTTCGAGTCGCTGGGGCTACTGGATTTGGGAGTAAGAATTGC
>JAHFDT010000195.1 GCA_023248875.1 Myxococcales bacterium
CGAAGGATTTTCTCAACGGCATGAATTAGAACGGGATCTCGTTGTCGCACAGAGGCGCCGGCTCAGCGAGCGGAGACATGCCCTGAGCGATCGTGCTTGTTCCTCGACGGTACGCTGTTCGGGGCTGCGTTACCGGCCTTGCCGGTAGCGCTTTTTTCGGGTTTCATCGATGGTCATGGCACGTCTTCTATTGGCCTTGAACTTCTTGTTCAGCGCTTGCGGACCACCGAGGCGGGCGTCGAACGGCAACGGGGCCGACGCCAGCGTTGCGTCCGATCTGTCGGTGCCCTGCGTCGGGCTCAAGTGTCGCCAGGCCAATTGCGGCGAACAGCCGAAGACCTCGCTGGTCGGCAAGGTCTTTTCCCCCGCGGGCAACCTGCCGCTTTATAACGCCATCGTCTACGTTCCCGATGACAAGCTCGACCCCTTCTCGCCGGGGGTCACCTGCGACAAATGCGGCGCCATCGCCTCGGGCAAGCCAGTGGTCGCCACGCTGACCGATGCTGCGGGGAAGTTCCGGCTCGAGAATGTTCCCGCGGGCAAAGATGTCCCGCTGGTGCTCCAGATCGGTCGCTGGCGCCGTCAGGTGGTGATCCCCGAGATCGTGCCCTGCGTCGAGAACCAGCTCGATCCGGTGAGCGACATCGATCTGCAGCGGTTACCGCGCAACCAGACGGAAGGCGACATCCCACTCCTGGCCATCGCCACCGGTACCTACGATCCAGTGGAGTGTCTGCTCCGCAAAGTCGGCGTCGCCGACAGCGAATTTACCGATGGCAACGGCTCCGGACGCATCCACCTCTATCGGCAGAACGGACTCGATTTGAACCCTCCCTCCATCTCCGCGCAGACGCTCTATGCGTCGCTCAGCACCCTCAAGAGCTATGATGCCATCCTATTGCCCTGCGCCTTTTACAATCCCACCCAGAGCCAGATCTCGAATTTGATCGCCTACACCGATGCGGGAGGACGCGCCTTTATCACCGACCTCGAATACTCCTGGATCAAGACCGCGCAGCCGCCCTTTTCCTCTAGCGCCGACTGGACACTCACTGGCAGTCTCCTGAGTCCCTACGCGCTCGACACCACCTTTCCCAAAGGGATGGCCTTTGCGCAATGGCTGGTCAACGTCGGCGCCTCCAAGAAGCTGGGCGAACTGCCGGTCAGCGATGCCTACAACCGGCTCTCGGCGGCCAACAAGCCCTCCCAGCGCTGGATCTATTCCCCGGGGGGCAGCCCCGTTTTGCACTACACCTTCAACACGCCGATCAATCCGCCTCCCGCAGACGGCGGCATGGGGCTCCAGTGCGGGCGCGTGATCTACTCTTCGTTTCACGTTTCGACCCAGGAAGCCACGGCGGGAAAGCCGTTTCCTTCGGCCTGCAAATCGACGGCGCTGACGGCGCAGGAAAAGGCGCTCGTCTTCATGCTGTTCGATATGACCTCCTGCGTGCAGGACGATGGGCTAGCGCCGGTGGATCCGCCGATCATGTAGGAACCGGCTACTCGGGTTGCCACGTTGTCGCCACAAGAAATCAATAGGTTACCCAAGGCACGTCGCTTGCGTAGGACGGTACCGATGCGCCCTCTGGCCCGCGTGGCTCGCTTCGGGATCGTGCTCCTCCAGCTGCTTGTGGCGGCGTCCGCCACGGCGACACCTGCGCCGCAAGTGGTCCCAGTGGAGGGGCTCGGTCCGATGCTGCTCGTGGGCGAGAATGGAAAGTCAGCCCGGCAGGGCTATGTCGACAGTCTCGTCCAGCGTCGGCTGTTTCCCGGTCGCACCGAGGAGCTGCGCGCTTGGGCAGCTAGGCCCCTGCAAGCCACTTCGCTCGCGGCACTGCGCCAAAGCGGGCGCCCGCTCATCGGCATCCAGGTCAGCCACGCGGGAGACCTGGTCGGCACGCCTCAAGAGAAAAAAGGGCGTCGCATTTTGGCACGTGCAGTGGAGCGTGCCGGCGGGATCCCGGTCTTCTTGCCGCCCGCCGGAGAGGCGGCGCACATCGCTGCACTGCTGGGCGCCGTCGACCATCTGCTGCTCGCCGGTGGCGATGATCTGCACCCGCGCCTCTACCACGAACGTATCCGTGGATCGGTCGGCATCAACCTTTCACGCGACCGCTACGAGATCGATCTTGTCAAGCAGGCGGTGGTAAAGAAGCTGGGGATCACCGCCATCTGTCGCGGCCATCAGCTGCTCAACGTCGCCTTCGGCGGCCGCCTCGCGCAGGACATCATCGTCGACGGGGCGTCCGACCACAGGCATGCGACGCCCGATTTCAAGCCAGTCTACCACACGGTGGAGCTGGCCGAGCAGAGCCACACTGCCAAAGAGACGGGGCGGACGCGAATTCCGATCGTCAGCCTCCACCATCAAGCGGTGATCGAGCCGGGCCATGGACTCACCGTGGTGGGCCGTTCGCACGATGGCATCATCGAAGCGGTCGAGGGAGATAGCGGACGAATTCGCGGCTACCAGTTTCACCCCGAGCGCAGCCGGACGCCCGCGGTGCGACGCATCTTTCGCGGCATGATCGCTCGAGCAGCCCACGCGCGTTAGACTCGTCTTGGCAAAAAGCAGCGCTCGGGCGCGTTCAGCGCGAGCGCCTCTCCACGGCCTCGGTCGCAGACGGCCTCGGACCGGGAGCCTCGCGGACGGAGGCCGAGGAGCATACTTTTTCGTATGTGACGAGGCCGGGTGAGGACGTAAGCCCTGATCAAAGTGGCCAACGCGCCCGAGCGCTGCGTTAGTCCCCTTCGCCCAGATCGCCCTCTTCAAAACCATGTGCTCGGTCCAGACAATCGAGGCAGAACTCCACCTGCCCGCCTAGAGGATCGGTCCGAACCCCGTGTGTGCTTCCGCATGCGGCGCAGCTCTCCGACTGCAGCAGCTCTTCGGGTACACCGATGCGCCGCAGATCGCCGCGGGTGATGATGCCCACGAGGGAGTGGCCCCCTTCGAGCACCGGCAGGCAGCCCACATGGTGCTGGTTCATGCGCTCGAGGGCCTCCCCCAAGGTCGCCGTTGGCGGAATCGTGATCGGTGGCCGCATCCGATCGACGACCTGGTCGTGACGCCCCCCGGCCGACGGAACGAGCACGCAGCGGCACAGCACGCCCACCAGCTCGTTTTCCACCAGCACTACCAGGTGGCGTACTCCATGGGCCCGGGCCAGCTCTTCGGCGGCAGAGATGGGTAGCAATGGGTGGACAGCAAGCAATGTCACTGCGCGCGTCATGAGCGCTCGGACCGGCTCGGCGGCCGTCCAGCGGCAGTGGACCGTGACCTCATCCCGTCCCGGCCCCTGCTCCCAGCCGAGGAAGCGCGGGCAGTAGCAACAATCGGCGCTGCTGCGCAGCTCGCCCCCTTTTTGGCAGCGGAGCTGGGCACCGGCGAGCGGCTCCGAGGACCAGGCCCAGCCGGGAAGGAGGCGGGCTTGCACGTGGCGGGTGGCGCTGAAGTCGGTATCGGACATAACTCACCTCCTGGGGCCGTCGGGAGCAAGAGTCGTACCTGCGGAAGCGCGGATCTGTAACGGTGACACCGCGCAACCGATGCGTCGTCGCCAAATCGTCCGGCAGCTCTTGCGGTCGTGCTACGATGAGCGGATGAACGTTCTTGTCGCGCTGTTTGCGCTTGCAGCCCCTGTGTTGGGGCTGAGTCAAGTGGAGGTCGAAGCGGCGCTGCGCGGTGAGATCCCCGCACGAACGGAGACCTTCACCAATGCCCATGGGCAGCCCTCCGGGCGTGGGCTCGGCGCCATCTTGATCCAGCGGCCGATCGCCGAGGTATGGGCAACGCTCATCCGATATGAGGACAAGCCGGAATACATCCCCCGGCTGCGCTCGGTGGCCATCCTCGAGAAGCATTCCGATCGAGTGCGGATCCGTCAGGAGATCGACGCCTCGATCACCACGGCGCGCTATACCGCGTGGTATCAGTTTTTTTCGGATGAGCATGCGATCCGCTGGAAGCTCGATGGGAGCGCTGCCGATAACACCTTGGCGGATGTCGAAGGCGAGTATCGCTTGGTCGAACATTCGCCGACTCAGACACTCTTGATTTACCGGACCTACGTCGATCCAGGACGAGCGGTACCGCAGTTCATTCGCAACTACATGGCGGTAAAATCGCTGCCCAAGTTCTTGCGCGCGGTAAAGATGCGGGTGGAGAGCGGTGGCACCTGGAAAAAGGACTAGCCCTCCCAGCTGACTCTGCGTAGGCTCGCGGCACCATGAAGCTTAGGAATCTGATTTCGCTGGCGCTCGCGGCCGGCTGCTCATCGATGTCGATGGTGAGCCCCGATGGTGGACAGCCCGATATGGCGAGCGGAAGCCACATCACGATCTGCCCGGGCGCGAGTTTGATGCCGCTCTCGAGTGGCGTCTGTGAAGGGACGCCCGGCAGCGGGGCGATGCTCATCACTGCCACTGTGCTGACACCGGGCGAGGTGCTGCGCGGCGGTCAGGTGCTGGTCGATGACAAGGGGAAGATCGCTTGCGTCGCCTGCGATTGCAGCGCCCAGGCGGTGGGGGCGACGACGATCAGTTGCCCGCGCGGCGTGCTCTCGCCGGGCCTCATCAATTCGCACGACCACATTACGTTCCAGTCGGCACCGGAAGCCGATTCGGGCGAGCGCTACGAACAGCGTCACGATTGGCGCAGGGGACAGCGCGGCCACAACAAAATCTCGTCAGGCGGTAGCGCTACCAAGGACCAGCTCCACTGGGCCGAGCTGCGTTTTCTCATCGGTGGCACCACCTCGACGATCGCCTCGGGCGGTTCGGCAGGTCTGGTGCGCAACCTCGACAAGGCGGACCTGCTGCAAGAGGGGCTGGGGCAGAAGCCGGTCGATTTCGATACCTTTCCGCTGGGCGACAACGGCGGCACGCAGCTGGCGTCGGGCTGCGGGTATCCGAAGATCAATCCGGAGTCGGCGATCGAGGTGGACGACGCCTATTACCCGCATGTCTCGGAAGGGATCGACGCGACCGCGCGCAACGAATTTATCTGTCTTTCCTCGTCGATGAATGGCGGACAGAACCTGGCGCAATCGCAGAGCGCATTTATCCATTCGATCGCCCTGCAGGCCGAGGACTATGCGCTCATGGCCAAGCAGGGCGTGGCACTCATCTGGTCGCCTCGCTCGAATATCCGTCTGTATGGCAACACCGCGGCGGTGACGGTGGCGCAGCGCCTCGGCGTTCTCATCGCGCTCGGCACCGACTGGCTGCCCTCGGGATCGATGAACCTGCAGCGCGAGCTCGCGTGTGCCGACGAGCTCAACCGGAGCCAGCTCGGGAGCTTTTTCAGCGATGAAGATCTCTGGAAGATGGTCACGATCAACGCTGCACAGGCGAGTGCCACCGATGACGTGATCGGAGCCATTGCGGTGGGACGAGTCGCTGACCTGGCGATCTTCGATGGTGCGGTTCGGGTCGACCATCGAGCGGTGGTGGCGAGCGAGCCGAAGGATGTTGCCCTAGTGTTGCGCGGCGGCAAGGCGCTCTACGGCGATGCGCCGCTGGTGACCGCGCTGGGCGCCCAAGGCTGCGATCCGCTCGAGGTATGCAGTGTCACCAAGTCGGTCTGTGTGAAGAGCGAAATCGGCAAAGACCTGACGGCACTCACGGCAGCGATCAAGGGTGCCTATCCACTGTTTTTCTGCGATGGGTCGCCGCTAAACGAACCGAGCTGCCGGCCGGCGCGCTCCGCAGCGGTGATGGGCTCGACGGTCTACACCGGCGCTGCCGTCGCGGGCGATGTGGATGGCGATGGCGTGCTCGATGAAAGCGACAACTGCCCCAAGCTGTTCAATCCGGTGCGGCCGGTCGACAGTGGTAAGCAGGCGGACTTCGATGGCGATGGCGCGGGTGATGCTTGCGACGTCTGCCCACTGCTCGCGAACACCACGGACTGCACGAAAGTGCCCATGATCTCGGTGGTGCCCACGACGATCTACGCGATCAAGGAGGGCACGATCAAGCCGGGGACGCTCGTGAGCATCAAGGGCGCGCTGGTGACGGGGGCGGCCAAGGAGGGGCTTTTCGTCCAGATGCGCTCTGGCGATCCAGGCTACCTCGGGGCGGCGCGTTCCGGGATCTTTATCGCCAGCGCGACTGCGAAAGTGGGCGACCGCATCGATATCGGCGTGGCCACCGTGACCGACGCGATGGGCTCGGTGCTACTGAGTAAGGCGACGATCACGGTCACGGAGTCGAACCTGGCTGCGCCTGCACCGGTGACGGACGATGGCATGGGTCACAGTTTCAAGCCGGCCGATCTAGCGTCGGGGAGCACAGCGGCTGCATTCGACGGTGTGCTGGTACAGGTCGTTGCTGTCAAGGTCACTGACCTCAAGCCTGCGCCAGGAGCCGGTGATGTCCAGCCGATCAATGAGTTTGTCCTCGATGGCGGGCTGCGTGTAGACGACCTGCTGCACCTCGTTAGCCCGCAGCCGGTGGTCGGCGATTCCTACCTCACGCTGACGGGGATCTTGGCGTTGCGCCATGGCAACTACAAGCTCGAGCCACGCAGTGATGGCGACGCAGTGCTGGGGCCACCCGCCCTGGTCTCATTCGCGCCAGATGGCTTCATCCGGGTGGGGGAGACGAATCAGATGACGATTCCAGTGGCGATCACGGTGACGCTCTCGCATCCGGCGTTGGCCGATGTCGATGTAGCGCTGAGTTCGCCGAGTGCGGCGCTGGGAGTTCCAGCAAAGGTGACGATTCTCAAGGGGATGATTTCGCAGTCGGTGACGATGACTGGGATTTCGCGCACCGATCAGCCAGTGATGGTCGAGGCGATGCTGAATGGAGCCAAGATCACCGGGCAGGTACGGGTGATCAATGTTCAGGAGCCATCGACGCTGGCGAATCTCAAGCCGGCGTCAGCCTCGGTCGCGCTCGGCGGTCAGGTGGCGATGACGGTGCTACTCGATGTGCCGGCGTTTGTAGATACCCAGGTGGCGCTTTCGTCTACCACGACGGGCGCAGTGCCAGCCTCGGTGACCGTTCCTCTGAATCAGCTGAGCGCCACCTTTCTCTACAAACAGATGGGTAGTTCGCTCTCCGATACCGTCACGGCGACCTGGGGTGTGAGCAAGAGCTCCACGCTGACGGTGAAGGGCAATCTCATGATCAACGAGGTCGATTACGATCAAATCGGCACCGATAGCGACGAGTTCATCGAATTGTATAATCCAACGGGCGCCGCGATCGATCTCAGCCAGCTGGCGGTGGTCTTGATCAACGGCTCCAACAGCACCGAATATGCGCGGGTTGATCTCTCCGGGATGCTTGCGGCCGGGAGCTATCTGGTGATTGCCTCGTCGACAGTGGTCGTGGATGCTGGGGCCACCAAGATCCTCTTTGGCGCCGCCAGCAACAACGTACAAAATGGCAACCCGGACGCGATCGCAATCATCGATAAGATGAATGGCACCGTGGTGGACGCGCTGTGCTACGGCGGCTCGATCACAGCGGCGAAGCTCACGGGTTTCGCCAATCCTGTCAATCTCGTGGAGGGCGCCCCCACCTCTGCGGTGGATTCCAATGTCACGGTGGGCGCGTTGATTCGCCACCCCA
>JAHFDT010000021.1:0-9414 GCA_023248875.1 Myxococcales bacterium
GAATCAGTCTTCGATGTCGCTTCGCTCACCAAGGCGCTGGTCACGACTACGTTGACGATGTGTCAGATGGAAGCGGGTGCCCTGACGCTCGACACCAAACTCCTGCCCCACATCACTGTACGCATGGCCCTGTCGCATGCGACTGGTTTGCCAGCTTGGCGCCCGCTCTACCAGCGCGTAGCGGGATCACTCGATCCGCGCCGAACCATCATCGAGGCCATTCGAGCGGAGCCACTGGAAGCGCCACCGGGCAGCCGCTCGACCTACAGTGACCTCGGATTCATTCTGCTCGGAGATGCCTTGGAACACGCAGGCGGCCAGCGACTCGATAAGCAGTGGCAACCGTTGGCGCAGAGGCTGGGGATCCGGGCCACGTTCCATCCGTCCGAGGCATGCACTGTTGCGACGCGATCAGGAAACCGGCTACGCGGCATCGTGCACGACGACAACGCCCGCGCCATGGAGGGTATCGCTGGCCACGCGGGTCTGTTTGCTAGCGCTCGCGATGTGTCGAAGATCGTTGCCTCTCTGGTGGCGGATTGGGGACGAGCAACGCCCTCGACAGTGGTGGCGCTGGCGAATTCCCCTTCGCTCGCGCCGCCGGAAACTGTTCGCAAGTTCTGGTCGTCCTCCAACGTCCCAGGTTCGACCTGGTGCCTCGGCTGGGATCGACCGTCGGCCACCGGATCGCAGGCCGGCGATCTATGGCCCCGCGATGGCGTTGGCCATCTGGGGTTTACCGGCTGCTCTGTCTGGGTTGACCCGCCGCGCGCGCGCTGGGTAGTGCTGCTCACCAACCGCGTCGCCATGGAGCCGCTCAGCGACGCCATCAAGAAGTTCCGCCCCCAACTTCACGATGCGGTGGTGCGAACCCTGCGCGGAGTATGAGGTCGGATTCGTGCCGATCCATCCAATTCCCGGTTCCCAGTTCCCTGTTTACCGGTTAGGTTGATCCTTTCTCATGTCCCTGGCTGCGCCCCTATGTATACCGGTTCAAGTGACTATCGGTAGGAGTCGCTGGTTCCGCTCCGCGCAAGCGGTTTCCATCGATGGTCTGCTGTTCATCCGCGCGTTGCCCGACGAGATCGACAGTGCCTGCGAAGTGCTCTTCCATCTGCCGGAAGATCCGCAGCCGATCGTCTGCCACGGCCGGTCGGTCATCACCGAGCCCGAAGCGGAGCCGCCCCAGCGCCGTGCCATCCGGTTTCTCGATTTAGAAGACGCGCCACGCAGCCGCATCGCCCGCTACCTCGAGGAGAGACTCAGCCATGAGCACTGATCCCAACGCCCGCCTGGCGGAACTCGAGGGCCGCGCGGTGCTAGGCGGTGGCGAGGAGCGCATTGCTCGCCAGCACCAGCAGGGCAAGCTGACCGCACGCGAGCGCATCGACCTCCTCTGCGATCCAGGGAGCTTCATCGAACTCGACAAATTCGTCACCCACCGCTGCAGCGACTTCGGCATGGCCGACCAAAAAATCCTCGGCGATGGCGTGGTAACGGGCTATGGCACCATAGGAGGGCGCCAGATTTTTTTGTTTGCCCAGGACTTTACCGTCTTCGGCGGTTCGCTATCGGGCGCCTATGCCACCAAGATTTGCAAGGTGATGGATCTGGCGATGAAGGTGGGGGCGCCGGTCATCGGCCTTAACGATTCCGGCGGCGCACGTATCCAGGAGGGCGTCGAATCGCTCGCCGGCTACGCCGAGATCTTCACCCGCAATGTTCTCGCCTCAGGCGTCGTGCCGCAGATCTCGGCGATCATGGGACCCTGCGCCGGTGGCGCCGTCTATTCGCCGGCGATGACCGACTTCATCCTGATGGTGGATCAGACGAGTTACATGTTTATCACCGGCCCCGAGGTGATCAAAGCCGTCACGCATGAAGATGTGACCAAAGAGGCCCTCGGGGGCGCCCACACCCATGCCTCGCGCTCTGGCATCGCTCACCTCGCGTCACCCGATGAGCGGGCCTGCCTCGAGTCGATCCGTGAACTTCTCTCTTTCTTGCCGCAGAACAACACCGAAGACCCACCGCTTCGGGCCACGCAGGATCCCATCGATCGCGCCGACGACGCACTCGATACCCTGATCCCACCCGATCCAGCGAAACCTTACGACATCAAGGATGTCATCACCCGGCTCGTGGACGATCGACACTTTCTTGAACTACAGGCCGAACATGCGCAAAACCTGGTGATCGGCCTGGCACGATTCGGCGGCCAACCGGTCGGTATCGTCGCCAACCAGCCGGCGCACCTGGCCGGCTGCCTCGATATCGGCGCCTCCGTCAAGGGGGCGCGGTTCGTCCAGTTCTGCGACTGCTTCAACCTGCCCATCGTCACCTTCGTCGATGTCCCGGGCTTTCTGCCCGGCACCGACCAGGAGTATGGCGGCATCATCAAACACGGTGCCAAACTGCTGTTCGCCTATGTCGAGGCGACCGTCCCCAAACTGACGGTGATCACCCGCAAAGCCTATGGCGGCGCCTATGACGTGATGGCGTCGAAACATGTGCGCGCCGATCTCAACTACGCCTATCCCACCGCCGAAATCGCCGTCATGGGGCCCGATGGCGCAGTCAGTATCGTCTACCGCGAGCAGCTCAGCAGTGCACCCGACCCCGTCGCTGCCAAAGCGGCTTACGTGGCCGAATACCGCGAAAAGTTCGCCAACCCCTACGCTGCGGCCGGCCTCGGCTACATCGACGAAGTGATCCGGCCGCGGGAAACGCGCACGAAGTTGGTCGCCGGACTTCGAATGCTGCGCAATAAGCGGCAGGCCAACCCGCCCAAGAAGCACGGCAACATTCCGCTGTAGCTACTTCTTCAGCTCCAGCGTCGTCCGTGCGTAGACCTCCTCTTTGCCACCGATCAGGCGTGTCAGCAGCACCTGATACTTGCCTCCCACCTTGAAACCGTTTTCCGGCGAAATCTCTGCCTCCGACATCAGCACCTTGGCGCTCTCCTGGGTCTGAATCGGAAAGACGTTGACCTGCTCCCGCTTGCCGCCTTGGGTCTCGTAGAACACCAGGTTGAGCTCGGGCGCGCCGGGCGACCGTTTGAGATAGGCCACGAAGTAGAGGTGCCAGCCATCCCCAACGCGCGGCAAGGCAGTCTTGGCAGCTCTCCGCAGGTCCCGCTCAAAGGTGGGCGACTTGGGATCCATCGCATGGTCGGTGATCAGCAGCGAGCCCGAGGGGATCGCGCTAGCGCGCAGCGAAACGACCAGCCCGACCAGCAGCCACAAGCGATTGAGTTTCATAGCCTGCATACTACTGCGCCAAACGCCAAAACTTGACAGGGATTCACCCGTTCAGTAGCCTATCATTTGTTCAGTGGAGGCGCCCATGACCGTCGAGAATGGCAAAGAGCTGCTCACCGATCGACAGCGACAGGTGCTCGACTACATCTCGCGCTCGATCGATTCCCACGGCTACCCGCCGACGCTGCGCGAGATCGGCGAACACATGGGAATCCGGTCGACCAACGGTGTCAATGACCATCTGAAGGCGCTCGAAAAAAAGGGCTACCTCGCCCGCGAGGATCTCAAGTCGCGCGCGCTTCGTCCCCTCGATGGTTCGGGTCGCAGCGATTCCGCGGGGCAGTTTGTCGAGGTGCCACTGCTCGGCCGCGTGGCTGCGGGACAGCCGATCCTCGCTGTCGAGCAGGCCGAAGACACCGTACGAGTCGACCGCTTTTTCCTCGGCAGCGCGAGCGAGCGCGAGGTGTTCGCGCTACGGGTCAAAGGCGATTCGATGATCGAAGCCGGAATCTTCGATGGCGATTTCATCTTTGTGCGCAAACAGCCCGATGCTCAGCGCGGCGACGTGGTGATCGCAATGATCGATGGCGAAGCCACCGTCAAGTACTATCACCCCGAAGGAGATCAGATCGTCTTCCGCCCCGCCAACAGTGCCATGCGCCCCATCGTGGTCCGCCGACGCGATTGGAAGTCGGTGAATCTCTTGGGCATCGTGGTCGGCATCTATCGCAAACTCAGCTGAAGTGCGCTGTAGCTAGTTGGGTACCGCGCTGCTAAATTCAATTCGTGGTGCACCGCCGCTTTCGCTGGAGTGTCTTTGCCATCGCGGCGCTGTCTGCCGCCGTGTTCCATACCTTCGTGCTGGTGCCGGTTCTGCTGATGCCCCTGGTTGCGCGGCGAGAAGCCCCCCTCGAGGTCAGCTACCGCGAACTGCCACCTGAACTGCCCCCCGCTCCTGCTGCCGCCGCACGGAAGATCCCGCCCAAGTCCAAGCCACCGGACGTTGCCCACGTCGATCCGCCGAAACCGAGGCCGCCTCAAAAACCGCCCGAGCCGACAAAAACTGTTCAGGTGAAGCCGCCACCGCCAGTGTCCCTTCAGCGGATGAAGATGGTGGACCAAGATCGTCCCGAGGAAGAGCCGGACAATCCGGAGGCTCGCTACCTTGCGCAGAAGAACCATCGCACCGTCGAAGACACGCGCACCTTGGCGACCAATCTGGTGCAGAACGTCGCAGGTGGAGAGCGTGCTCCCTCGGAAAAGTCGGAGAACCAGCTGCCTCAGCCGGGCGCCAAAGCGCAAAAGGTCGCTGAGCTCGCGGAGCGCAAGGGCAAGGAGCACCAGATCGTTCGCTCCAAATCCCATGCGACCGAGCGCCAGGTGCAGCTCCCCGAAAACACCCAACCCGGCAAACTTTCCATGCGCGGCCTATTGCCCGAGGTTCCGCCCAGCGCCGCCCTCCGGCCCCAGCCGAATCTCACGCTCGGCGCCGAGCAATATGACCGCATCATCGGAGAGGCGGTGGCCGAACGGGAGCGGCGCGACGGAGCGCGCGCGGAGAAATCGCACAGCGCAGGCCGTTGGGAGCGCACCCAGCAGAAGTTGGCAGCGATGCGTCAGAGCCTCGAGAACTTTGTCTCCGAAGCGCGGATTGGTAACCAGGCAGAACTGGGCACCCGGGCCCATCCGTTTGCTGCCTATATCGCCGAAATGCACCGCTCGATCCATAAGCTGTGGGCGTTTGGCTTCCTGTCCGAGCTCGATGCCAAGGCCCCTTCGAGCGACTACAACGATATGGAGCGCTGGACCCAGATCGAGATCGTGCTGCGTGGCGATGGTTCGGTCGAAAAGACGACCATCGTCCGCCCGTCGGGCTATGCGCCGTTCGATGCGGCCGCGATCGATGCCATCCTGTCATCGGCCCCCTATTCCCCCCCGCCTGAGGCGATTCGCAGCGCCAACGGTAAGGTCTATCTCGACTGGCGCTTTCATCGCGATGATCGACAGTGCGGCACCTTCGGCGTCGATCCGCACATCCTCACTTCCGTCGGGGAAAATCGGGATCACGATACCTCAGAGGTCGCCCAAGCCCCGCGCGTGGCGCCGCCTCGCCTGCTCCAGCACCCTCAGGCCAGCACATCGCCGGAACCTGCTCCCGCGCCCAACGACACGGTGCCGGGGGGAGCCCGCGATGCGGCGCAGGGCTGGTTGGGCGCCTATCAGCGTGGCGACGTCCGTTGGCTCGCGGGATGGAGCGCGACTCCCTTCCTCGCTGCTGGACAGGTGGCGGCCAACGATGGTGCCGCCCTCAAGCGGCTCTACACCGAGCTCGTCGCCGAATCGCCCACCGATCGCAAGGCCACCTTTGTGCAGCTCCTCTCGGCCGGCGGTATCCGCGCCCTCGTTGGTGGTTTGCCCCCGGGCGGCGAAGGCGATGGTTCGATGTTCTTTGCCGTCACCACCGTTCACGGCGAGCAATGGGTACTGCTGGTGAAACAGAGCGACCACGGGTGGCGCGTGGCGGGTTTCGCTCGGTAAGGGCTACTGCAAGACCGTCCGCAACGCGGCCAGTGCGCGTTCATCCAGCGCCGCCCCCGCAAACACCACCCTGCCGCGCCGATCGACCACCAGCGTCGTGGGCACGCGTTTTTCGCCGAGCGCATCGGCGAAGCGAAATCGCTCATCGACGAATTGGTAGATCGCCGTTCGCGCTGCCCCCTGCGCAGCGAGAAACTCTGCGACGGGACGAGTCGATTCGCCGACCGCCACGCTCACCACGGCACCGCCGTTCGCTTTCGCCCGTTCAGCGAGCCGCATCAAAGAGGGCAATTCGGCGACACAGCTCTCGCACCAGGGGGCCCACAAGCTGACCAGTGCTGCCCGTCCACCGAGGAGCTCGGGGAGCGGCTGCAGCCGGCCATCGAGCGCCTGCAATGCCACCCTCGGCAGCGGTCGTTCGAGCGGAGTGGGCACCGGGGCCGGGCGCACTCCACACCCGTCAGCGAGCAGGGTCAGAATCGCAAGCCGAGCGAACACGACACGATACTAGCATGCAGTCCGTTCGAACGAAGGTACCGCTCGAGGCCGATGTCGAGATGGCCGGCAATGTGCTTCAGCGGAAAATCGATCGCCGTCATGATGCCGAAGGTGTGAGCGGAAAGCGGAGCCAAATCGCTATCCGCGGTCTGGAGCCCCGCGCTCGTCTGGCTGAGGGTCGTGAAGAAGTCCGCGCCCGTCTGCTGGTGAAACCGATAGTTGAGCCGCAGGTAGGCGCGAGGTCCCATCCGCTGGTACAGCTCGCTTTCCCAGGTGTGGGCCAGAATTCCCCAGTCGTCGAGGTAGAAGCGGTAGAAGGCCTTGAGTGCGCCCTGCCAAGGCAGCCATTGCGCCAGCCGTGCGACAAACGCGTGGCGATGGCGCAGCGTGGGAAGGTGTTCTTGGCTACGGCCCCCTTCCAGGAGTGGCACGCTGTTCCAGGTATTGCCCAGCTCGCCGACCTGCAACGTCACGCCATAGTTCACATGAGCCACGGTGGTGGGCGAAAGCAGCTGCGTGAGCCCGAGGTTGCCATTGCTGGTCGAACGTGAGGCATGGCCGACGCGCAGGCCGTTGGTGAGGAAGCTATCGAACCAGTCGTAGACCTGGTAGACGCTAGCCACCACCACCGCGTTGTCCTCCGCCAGCGAACGCGCCATTCCCGCGCCGAGGGCCCAGGAGCGAAACTGCTCCTCCATGTGATAGTTGCCGCGAAGAAACAGAGAGGTCTCTCGGTCGGCGCGATACTGCGTCGTCAGATCGACCGAGCCCCCTTCGTTGATGCGCGACGCATGGGAAATCGTATCGACGCCATGGAGCCGGTCGACGGCATCGGGGGAGGCCGCCGTCACCACGTCGAGAGGGATCCAGAGCCGGTGAGTGGTCCGTTTGCCCTGCTTGGCGACGATCTCCAGCTGGGGCTGTTCGACAGTCAGAGACTCAGAGCCGGGACCGCGTGCGGGCCCAGCCTGTGACTGGTAGCCGATCCCCATCTGTTCGAAGTGGGAATAGCGCACGCGCACCGACTCGACGCGGAAGGACGGCGGACGATCGAGGATGGCATCGGCGGAAAGCGGCTCGTCTGCAGAGGCGGAGCAGATAAGTAACAAGAACTGAAAAAGCGTAGCGAGCAGCCGGGGTGCGCAGTCGCTTTTTTTCATTGGCAGCTGCAGCCGCCGCCGGCCGGTGTCCCGTCACCGCCTGCGGCCCCCTCCCGGCTGCTGTAGAACTTGCTCTTGCGGTAGGTCTCGAGGGCATCCGAGTCGAAGGACATGATCGGATCGGCCAAGCGCGCGCGCCGATTCTGCGGGACGATCGCACAGCCCGACAGGAGGCCGAGCAGGACGCACAGCCATCTCACCACGATCCTCCCATGGCCAAGCTCGCCCCCTGAGCGCTTACGATTGGCACCAGATGAACCTTCCGCCAGCGCTCCCCCGCAGAAAAAGTGTCCGCCAGTCCACCTGCCGAAGAGAAGAGCGAAAGGATGAGTAGCGCGGCAAAGGGGATCCGCTGCTCTCGCTCGCCGAGAGCGGTCACCACATCGGGGGCAATCGCCAAGAACACCGCCATCCCGATGGCACTCACTACCGGAACGGCTCCCCATATTGCCGCGCGTTTCCATTCTCGAGTAACGGCATGCGAGACGATCGGTGCCAATGCCAAGCCCGCCGACAGCGTCAGAATCCCAGCGTGCTGCTCGTCGATCGAGAAGCGGGTGGCAACGATTCCGCCGCCCACCGCCAGCGGCAGGATCGCGGTAGCTAGACCTGCTGCCATCGCCCAGCCTACTGCCGGCTCCTTCGGCTCCTCTGCGGCGGCCCCCGGTGCGGTCAAAAGCAGCAGCACCCAGCGCCAGCGCGTCATAGCTTCTCGGTGTAGTCGGCGCCCTTTTCGGTGTGGTCCCGCCCGTCGAAGCGCAGAATCTTCCCCTTCCCTTCGACGCGCGTCAGAAGATTCACTGGCCGCTTCCAAACTCGCGATAGGTTCACCAGCGTGTCGCGGGCATGGTCCGTCTTCAGATCGGTGCCCTCGTGCTGATGGCGCAGCAACAGCTCGCTGCGGTTCTCGAAGTTACCATCCTCGACATAGATGAACGGCTGACCGAAATTCGTCAACCCAAAGAGCAGTTTGTCCTTCACCTTCTTGAACTCGCGGCTCTCGATCTCCCAGTTGCCGCTGCGCTCATTGAACATGTAGGAAAAGAATTTGTTCTGGCGACAGAAATCTTCTGTGAAGAATTCGTCGATGAAGGTCACATCGTTGTAGAGCTTGCGCACTTCGAAAATCTTCCTCCGTCCTTCGCCCAGGCGTCGGTCCCAGTGGCGCCGCGCTGCCATATCATTACAGTCGTCCCACTCTTTCCCAAACTGCCCCTTGTCCCAGCGCTCTTCAACGTGGCGGTAGAGCTCGATACCGAGTTTGTAGGGGTTGAGCTGCCCCTGCGCCGTCGCCAATACGCCTGAAGCATGGTCGGCGTAATCGATGATCTCCGACGCTTTGAGTGCCCGTTCGGTCAGAATCTTCGAGTGCCAGTAGCTGGCCCAGCCCTCGTTCATCACCTTGGTCATCGCCTGCGGGGCGAAATAGTAGGCCTCTTCACGCACCACTTCGAGCACATCACGTTCCCACCGCTCGAGCGGCGCGGATTCGATCAAGAAGAGCAGCACGTCGCGTTCCGACTGCTCGGGAAACCGTTTGACGCGCTCCTTCTCTTTTTCAATCTTGGTGCGCTGGGCGGCGACGAATTCGGGCGGATTGATGTATTTGTCCATGTAGGACTTCGCCCGCAGCTTGGGCACCTCGACCGATTCATCCTGCTCTTTTTCCTGCTCCCGCACCGCTGTGCGCCGCTGGATGTAGGGTGAATAGGGGTCGATCAGATTGTCGAGGGAAAGGCAGACATCGACGAAGCCCTCCACCTTTTCGATCCCATGGCGCTCGATGTGCTTGCGGATCCGCGCGGCATGGTTGGCCATGCCGTCGATCATTCGCCGATTGGTTTTGGAAAAGTAGTAGTTGTTCTTGAAAAAGTCGCAGTGACCAAAAACGTGGGCCATCACCATCTTTTGATCGACCAGCGAGTTGCCCTCGAGAAGATAGGCGTAGCAGGGGTCGT
>JAHFDT010000021.1:9424-31527 GCA_023248875.1 Myxococcales bacterium
CTTGGAAAGCGACTCGTATTCCATCCCGAAGCGCCAATGGGGATAGCGGGTGGGAAAGCCGCCATAGGCAGCCACCTCGTTCATGCGCTGGTAATCGAGTACCTCGAAAATCGTCTCGAAAAAATCGAGCCCATACCCGCGCGCATACCCCTCGATCTCCTTCTGGATTTCACACAGGTAGGGCGGCAGGTCGGTCGACTGGTTCATTTTCCGGTCCCCAAGAATTCCTTGATGGAATCCATGATGGCCTCTTTGCCTTTGATCTCCGAAGTGATGAGACTCACCTCCTCTTCAAAATGCTCCTGCAGATCCTTGATGAACTGTCCCGAACCATAGGGCGATTCGACTTGGCCGTAACAGAACAGATTCACCGCGGGAAGAATCTGCGATTTCAAGAGATCGATACAGTTGACCGTGTCATCGACCGACCAGTTGTCTCCATCAGAAAAATGGAACGGATAAATATTCCATTCCGACGGTGAATAGTGCTCTTCGATCAACTTGGCGCAGAGTTTGTAGGCCGAAGAAATCATTGTGCCGCCCGACTCCCGCGTGCGAAAGAAGGTCTCACGGTCGACCTCCTTGGCCATTGCATCGTGGATGATGTAGCGCGACTCCAGCCCCTCATATTGCGAGCGCAGCCAGGTGTCGATCCAGAACGATTCGATGCGAACGATCTCTTTTTGCTCGTCGCCCATCGAGCCCGAGACGTCCATCATGTAGATGATGACGGCGTTCGACTGCGGTAGCGGCTCCGTGCGCCACGAGCGATAGCGCTTGTCGTCCCGCACCGGGACGATCCGAGGATTCTTTGGATCGTAGGTCCCCATCGAGATCTGACGCTTGAGCGCTTGCTTGAAGGTGCGCCGAAAATGGCGCAGTGATTCGGGCCCGGTCTGCCGAATTCCGGTGTAGCGATCTTTGCGCGCGATGATGCGCTCTTTGCCCTTGGGCTCGATCCGCGGCAGCTCCAGCCCCTCGCCGAGGATATCGGCCAGCTCCTCCATCGTGACATCGACCTCGACCAAGTGCTCGCCGCCCTGGTCGCCCGCCTTGCCCGAGCCCGACTGCGGATCGCCCTGCCCCAGCGGATCGCCTGGATCGCCATCGCCCTGCCCAACGCCGCCCGCCTGCTTCGAACCGAAGCGAAAATGGGGAATGTCGATCTGCGGCAGCGGGATCGAGACCGCGTCTTTGCCCTTCTTGCCAATCATCTCCCCCTGCGTGATGTACTTACGCAGGTTCTGCTTGATCTTGCCGCGGACGATCTCGCGAAAGCGGCGCTGATCCTGATCGATCTTCATCGACATGGATCGGACTCGCCCATTGAAGCCATTAGAACGCCACCTCGGAAATGGCATTCTGCACTGGGTCGTACACCGCCAGGCGCTTGCCTTGGCGCTGGGCGGCCAGTGCCAAATCGAGAAGCCCGAGAGCGCGCATCAGTACCGCTCCACCATCGTCGGAGCGAAGCGATTCAGCCAGACGTGTCAGGAGCAGCGCCGAAGTGCCGCTGATCTGAATCGTGACCGGGCTGCTGCGAGGATCCAACCGCTATTCCTTCACATCACCGCGTGCAAAGATCGAGGCTACGTAGTTGAGCACATCGGTCGCACAGACGTCGCAGTAACCATAGTTCTTGGTCATGCGGTTTTTCACGACGTCGATCTTCTCCTGCGTGTCGCGGTCCACCACCGTCGAGACCAAGCTGGTCAATTTGATCGAGTCCTTCTGATCCTCGAACAGCTTGAGCTCGAGCGCCTTATGCAGCCGCTCGTTGGTGCGGTAGTCGAACTGGCGCCCTTCGACCGCGAGAGCTCCAATATAGTTCATGATCTCGCGCCGGAAGTCGTCCTTGCGTGACTCGGGGATATCGATCTTTTCCTCGATCGACCGCATCAACCGCTCATCCGGCTCCTCGTCCTGTCCGGTGTATTTGTTTTTGACCCGCTCCTTCTGGGTGTAGGCCTTGATGTTGTCGATGTAGTTCGCACACAGCTTGGCAATCGCCTCCTCATCGGCCGAAATCGCCCGCTGCACCTCGTTCTTGACGATGTCTTCGTACTCCTGCTTCACCACCGTGAGAAGCTCATGGTAGCGCCGCCGCTGGTCGTCGCTGCTGATCAGCGAATGGTGGCGCAGCCCGCCCTCGAGCTCATTCATTACCATGAAAGGATTGACGCACCCTTCGCCCTTGTCGCTCACCAGCGCGTTCGAGATCTTGTCCTGCACGTAACGCGGAGAGATACCGTCCATCGCCTCGCGTTTGGTCTCCTTGCGCAGCTCCTTGATGTTGTCCTGCGTAAAACCCGGCAGCGTTTTGCCATCGTACAACTTCAACTTCTGAAGGAGCGTCAAGTTGTGCTTCTTGGGATCTTCGAGCCGTGTCAGCACCGCCCACATGGCCGCGACCTCGAGGGTGTGCGGCGCGATGTGCTTGCCGCGGATCTTCGCCGGATTGTAGTCCTTGCGATAGATCTTGGTCTCTTCCTGAAGGCGGGTGATGTAGGGAATATCGATCTTGATGGTGCGATCGCGGAGCGCCTCCATGAATTCGTTATTGAGCAGCTTCTTGTATTCCGCCTCATTGGTGTGGCCGATGATCACTTCGTCGATATCGGTCTGCGCAAACTTCTTCGGTTTGATCTTGTGCTCCTGCGAGGCCCCCAAGAGGTCGTACAAGAAAGCCACATCCAGCTTGAGCACTTCGATGAACTCGACGATACCGCGGTTGGCGATGTTGAATTCGCCGTCGAAATTGAAGGCGCGCGGATCGGAATCGGACCCGTACTCCGCGATCTTGCGATAGTTGATATCGCCCGTGAGCTCAGTCGAATCCTGGTTCTTCTCATCCTTGGGCTGAAAAGTGCCGATACCGACGCGGTCCTTTTCCGACAGGACCAGGCGCTTCACCTTCACGTGCGAGATCACCTTGGCCCAATCGCCCTTGTAGTGGGTCATGAGATCACGGAACACCTGACGGCAAGCTGGATTGACATCGCCCTCGATGAACAGGGCGCGATCGCCGCTCAAACCGAGCACCTCGAACGCGCGCGCGCGCCAATCGGGCGGAATCAGTCGCAGCGGCTCCTCGTGCATCGGTGATGGGAAAACCTCCTGCCCGCCGGTGATGCGCGAGAACTCGCCCGGCATCGTCCATTCGTAAGTAAACAGCGCGCCTTCCGGCGTGCGCGAATACTCCTCGAGCCCTTTCTTGATGAGGCGCGCGATGGTCGATTTGGACGAACCGACCGGGCCATGGAGGAGGATGACGCGCTTCTCGGTGCCGTAACGCTGCGCCGCGCTCTTGAACACGCTCACGAGTCGCATCAGCGAAACATCGAGGCCGTAGATGGCATCTCTGCCACCGTGCTGCTCATCTTTGAAGAAGTTGTAGCGGATGAGCCGCTTCTTGTTATCGATGTACTCCTCTTGGCCGTAGCCCAAGATCATGTCGTAGACGCGCTGGTAGGCGGTCCGACACACCTTGGGATTCTCTCGCACGAGCTGCAGATACTGTTCGAAAGAGCCGTTCCAGTGCAGCTCTTGGTACTCTCGGTAGTCCTGCAGCGCGGCAATCCGCGCCAGCATGTCGCTGCCCTGCTTGGCAACATCCATCTCACACTCCTTCAGTCTGGGGGTCTCCCCGAGATGAGTGTATCACGCTCCAGGAGGTGCCAAACTATTAGCGCTGAACGACCTTCGACGCGCCGACCGAAAAGAGGCCGAGCACGATGCCCGAGGCGGCACCAAATAGCGGTCCCATGAGCACCATCAACAGGCGCGGTGGCAGCGGCGAGGATCCGTTCATCTTCATCTGGCGATTGAATCATGAAAGAGCGATCAAAAACATCGCGAGTTTCCATTATAATGATAAAGCATGCGCAAAATTCTGGGATTCTGGTTGGTCTTGGGCGCGGTGGGATGCGGCTCTCCGTCCGCAACTTCGGGGGGAGTCCACTTCGATCTGGCGCTCACCGATTCCATGGTGAGCGACCTGGCGATGTCGAAGATCGATGCGGCGATGCTGGATCTCGCCATGGCCGACCTATCGCTCCCCGATCTGACCAAGGCTGATGCGGTCGATCTAGGCAAGGCAGATAGCTCGGTGCTCGACTTGGCGTACGCGGATCAGGCCGCTCCTTCCGATATGGCCAAGACCGATCTGGCGGTGGCCATCCTCGATCTGGCGAAGCCCGATTTCGCGCAGCCGATCTTCGACTTTGCGGTCACCGACTTGGCATCGCCCCCCTCCGACTTGGCGATGCTCGACCAAGCGATGCCTGTGCTCGATTTTGCCATGGCGGATATGGCGATGGCACTGCCCGACTTGGCAGTGGACGATCTGGCGATGGCGCCGCCTGCGGATCTGGCAGTGGTCGATGTGGCACAGGCGGTGGCCGATCTGGCGCAGCCGGATCTGGCCTCGGCGCCGCCGCAAGATCTGGCGTCAACCGATATGGTGGTAGCCAGTGGGCTACAGGCAGGCGCCCCTTGGCCCATGCTCAGCCGTACGGTCGACCATGCCGCCCGTAGCCCCTACTCGGGACCGCAAACCCAGCCGACTCAGAAATGGGCCAATGGCGACTTTGGAAACGCTCCGGCGATCGCAGCCGACGGGACGATCATCTTTGGGGCCGAAGATCACTATGTCTATGCCAAGGACGGTGTGACGGGCGCGCCGAAGTGGTCCTTCAATGCAGGCATGGCCGTGCAGTCTACACCGGCGATCGGCGCCAATGGCACCGTCTACGTGGGCGCTCAATTTCTCATAGACACCGTCGACAGCAAGGTATTCGCGCTCACTAGCACGGGGGCGCTGGTCTGGACCTTTACCCCGCCGCACCCTGATGGAGATGGGTTCTCGTCAGTTGCCCTCGGAGCGGATGGCACCGTCTATGTCGGCTCTCTCGATAAGAAGCTGTACGCCCTCAACGGCCAGACGGGCGTGAAAAAATGGTCATTCTCTACCCAAGGCGGCGTGTTGTCTCCCGCGATCGGCAGCGATGGCACCGTCTACGTCGCCTCCTACGACCAGCACGTCTATGCCGTCAACGGCCAGGGTACCCAGAAGTGGTCTTCTATCAGTGTAGGGGTACCCACGGCCCCGGCGGTCGGCAGTGATGGCACGATCTACTTCGGCTCTAGCAACAAAAAAGTCTATGCACTCAATGCCAGCGATGGCTCCGTGAAATGGACCAAGCTGACACTGGGAGCGATCGACTCACCGGCCGCCATCGGTGGCGATGGCATCGTCTACATCGGCTCCAACGATGGCAAGCTCTATGCCCTCGATGGCCAGACGGGCGCCGAAAAGTGGAACTATCCGACGACCTGGTGGATCACCGGAGCGATCCCAACCGTCAGTGCCAACGGTCTGGTCTTCATCGGTGCGTCCGAGGGAAAGACCTATGCGCTCGATAGCCAGACGGGGGCGAAGAAATGGTCGCTGCCGCTCGTTGCGGGGACGATTGCGATCGGTGCGAATGGTTGGCTCTACCTGGGCGCCAGCCAGATCTACGCCTACGGACTGTAGACCGCTTCAATCACTGGGCTACCGCGGGAACATGTAGTTGAGCTCCCTCTGCTCCTTGGTTTGTTGAATTCGCATAAGCGCAGCGTCATCTTTGATCCGCTGCGCCTCGGCCGCTGCCTGCCGGTCTTTTTCGTCAGCTAGGTGGTGCGCGTCGTTTAGCGATTCCTGGGATGAAAAGTGACTGTCGTGCATTCGTTGAGCGACTTGCCGAGTCCCCGGTATCCCCCGCCGACCACCTTCGACCAGGGTTGCAGTGATCGGATGAGAAGTCTTAGAAAAGTAGTCGGTTCGAGCGCTCTGGACTAGCGCCCAGAGCCCCGCAGCCATGCTCGTGACTATCATGGCGGAGTCCGCCGCTGCGTGGGCTCCAGCGAGGGCTCCAACGGCACTCCCGACCAGCGTCCAACCTATCATGCGGTTTCGTCGAGCGGTCTTCAGCTCCTTGTGGTGTGCGGCCATTTCCGGGTTGGCGCGCAGCCAGCGCTCGAAAGCACGTTGGGCGCGAACCTTCGGCGTCAGCTTGGCACGTGCTAGCCGAAATTGCCCTGCAGTCAATCCAGCTGAAGCGGGTTGGGTAAAGCCAATGGATGCTACGGCTATCAAGAGGGCGATGTATTTGTGCATGCGGCGGATATTAGCAACCGACGTGCCATTAAGACCCCCGAGGGCAACCGCGGAAAACCGCATTCTCAGTGCTGGTCATTCCGACTGCCATGGCTAGTCGATGATCAACGCGGTGCATCAAAAGTTCAATAGGTTGCGAGCGAACCATCCGTGCGCGCTCGTCGCAGCGCCCCGGCGAACAGCCACGCCGAGGTTGGCGCCAAGAGCAGGAAAAACAGCGCCAGCTTTCCGAGGGGCAGCCCGATGGCGCTGAGCTTCTGGCCCGCGAGCGTCGCACCGCGCAGCGCCTCGAGCGCGGGAGTCACCGGCATCCACTCGCCGATCGGCCGCAGCCATTCCGGTAGCACCGAGAGCGGGTAGAGTACACTCGAGAGCACCATCGAGACGCCGGTGAGGAGCGGCGTCAAGGGATCGGCCCGCCGCAGCCGTAGCGTCAGTGCCGCACCGAGAACACCGAGCGTGGCAAAGGCGAACAGGGTCATCGCAAGCGTCGCCGCAGTGGCCCCCCAATCGGCGTGCGCGAAGGAGATCCCAAACAGCAGGATACCAAAGGCAATCTGCATCGTCGCGCGCAGCAGCGTGGCCCCAAGTTCGGGCAGCGCAAGCCCGAGAAGGATCAGCCAGATGGGCGTGGGTGTCGCGAGCATGGCTTCGAGCGTGCCTTGCAGCTGCGCTTCCCGAATGCGGGTCGTTAGCGCGACGCTGACGGCGCGCTGTAGCTCTGCCGCCACCAGCCCAACCAGGAGAAAGCCAGCGTAGCTGCCATAGGAGGCAAACAGCGGATTGGGTGTGGCATCGATGAGGCGCGAAAGAAAGAGCACGCCCGAAAGCGCGCCGAGCGCGCCCACGAGCTGAACCAGGCCCGCGGCGCGCTGGCTGGCCGCATCGAGAAGTGCGCGGCGAAAAAAGGCCGCAACGACGATCGGAGTTCTAGGCAACCGCGACTCCCGCGGCAGCGAGCTGGGCTGCCACTTCGCTCGGAGGCACCAGCGCATCGATTCGTCCCCCGCGAAGTAGCGCCACCTGTTGCGCCAGGGCCGCCGCTTCTGTCACATCGTGGGTCACCAGCAGCACTGTGCGCTGGGCGATCGCCTCATGGAGCAGCGCGCGCAGCTCGGCCGCGGCCGCCAGATCGATACCACGGGTCGGCTCGTCGAGGAGCAGCACCTCCGGCTCTCCCAAAAGGCCGCGTGCGAGCGCCACCCGCTGACGCATTCCGGTGGAAAGCTGGTGAAAGGGACGACGCGCGTGCGCGCCCAGTCCAACGCGCTCGAGCAGACGGTCGACTTTCATGAGCGCGGCCGACCGCGGAAGACCGTGCAGGGCGGCAAAGAAGGCCAGGTTTTCGCGTGCGGAAAGTCGCAGCGAAAAGCTGCGCTCATCCGCCAGCACCAGTCCGACGCGCCGCCGCAGTCTGGCCCCGCCGCGCGCCGAATCGCAACCGGCGACGCGAACGCTTCCCGAGGTCGGCGTCGTTAGCCCGGCCAAAATCCGCAAGAGCGTCGACTTACCAGCGCCGTTGGGCCCCATGACCGCGAGATGCTGACCACGCTCGAGTGTGAGGTTCAGGCCCGCCAGCGCACAGACCACGTGACTCTGCAACTGCCCGCGCAAAAGCTGGCGGAGCGAGGGGGGCACCACATATTCCTTACTCAAATCGACGATCTCGATCATGGCCCCGTGTGGCCGCGCTGGTAGCGGTCGACCGCCGCCTCATGCTCCGCGCGCGTTTTCGAGAAATAGTGCGTTCCATCGTTTTTCGAGACGAAGTAGAGATAGGGCGTGGTCTCCGGCGCCATCACCGCCTCGAGCGCCGCGGCGCCCGGATTGCAGATCGGTCCGGGGGGCAGCCCTTCGTGCGTGTAGGTGTTGTAGGAATTTTCGCGATCGTCGAGCTGCGCCCGTCGGATGCGTCCCGAAAACTCGCGGCAGGCGGCTGACTTCACGGGAGCCACAGTGCATCCATACACAATCGTCGGATCGGTCTGCAAGAGGTGGGGGACGAAGGTGGGCAGCCGCAGCCGATTCAAGAATAGCCCCGCGATCCGCGGCCGCTCGGAAACTTCCGCCGTCTCCTTTTCGACCAGCGAAGCCATCAGTACGATCTCGCGCTCGTCGAAATGATGGTTCTTGTGTAGCTGCGCCAACCCGGCGCGGTGCTGCGTCGCAAGGTCGGCATAGTTCTGCCGCAGCTCCTTGACCAACCGCGCGATCACTTTCGGCGCGGACGTGTGCGGCCGAAAATCGTAGCGCGCGGGAAACAGGTAGCCCTCTACCGAATCACCGACGATGCCCAGCTGGCCGAGCAGAACCGGGTCGCGTGCGGCAGAGAGAAACTCCGGCTTCGCACATACGCCCGCTTCATCGAGCAGCACCGCCATTTCGACGAAGCTCTTCCCTTCAGGCAAGGTGACCCACACCACCTCGTCGGGAACGCCTTTGACCAGTGCTGCCAAGATCTCCGCCGGCGCCATCGACGGTCGAAAGGTGTACTGCCCCGCCTGCACCCTCTGTGCAAAGCCACGCTCGGTGGCATAGATGCGAAACCAACTCGGACGATCGATGAGGTCGCGCTCGCGGAGCGCTCGTGCGATCGCCCCTGCGCTCATGCCGCGCGCGATCGTGATCCGAATCGGCTGCTCGTCGTCAAGACGATGCGGCTGATGAGGATAGCGCCATGCCATCCAGCCGGCCGCGCCCGCTGTAGCCCCGAGCAGCAGCAGCGAAACTACGACGATCTTGCGGGCCATCCGCTCTTCGGTACGGCCCACTCAATGCTCTCCACGCAGCCAGCGCTGCAAGATCACCGCCGCCGCCGCGCGATCGATCACCTGCTTGCGCTTGCGCCGCGATAGGTCCGCTTCGAGTAGCACCTCTTCTGCCTCGACCGTCGAGAAGCGCTCGTCCACCTCCTCGATGCGAACGCCGGTCGCAGCGAGTGCCCGCATGAAGACTCGCACCCGGGCCGCGCGATGGCCTTCGGTGCCATCCCCCTCGAGCGGCAACCCGACCACTGCGCACTGGGCGTGGTACTGCTCAAGGAGCTCGCGCACCCGCGCCACATCTTTGGCCGTGCCACGCCGCTCAAGCGTCGCCACCGGATGCGCCGCGAGCCCCAGCTCATCGCTCACCGCTACGCCAATCGTCTTGGCTCCTACATCGAGTCCGAGGGCGCGCATCCGCGGTTGCATAATACCGCAACCCTTGCGAATCTCCCCGCATGGCCGATCAAAAAATGCCGCCGCCCGAAGGGCAGCACATCCAGCTCCAGCTCGACGACGTGCTCTCCCAGGGCGTCTATTCCAACATCGTGCTGCTCAACCACAGCGAAAACGAGTTCGTTTTCGATTTTGCCTACCTCCAGCCGGCCAATCCGGTGGCGCGGGTCCGCGCGCGGGTCATCTCTTCGCCTCGCCACACCAAGCGGCTGCTCAGAGCGCTGCAGAAGAATGTCGAACGCTACGAGGAGCGCTTCGGCACGATCGAAGTCTCGGGAGAAGACGAGCCGATCGTGCATTAGCCATCCCCCCCTGGTTGACGCTCTCCCCGGAGCGTCGCTATACATCCTGCCATGGTGAGGGTCGATGCCGATGAAGCGCAGCGTCAGCTGGCCTTGCTCGACCAGCTGGTCGGCCACGCCTCGCATGAGATGAAGGGGCCGCTGCATGTGCTGCTCTTGGCCTGCCATCTGCTGGAGACGCGCCTCGATCGAGGCGAGCCGATCGAGCGCGCCAACGTTGAGCAGATCCGCCGCCAGGTGAAGCGACTCAATCGCCAACTGGAAGAGCTCCTCGATTTCGGTCGACTTCGCCAGCAGCGCGTGGAGCTGGCGGGTGAAGAGCTGGACCTGGCAGGGGTGGTCAGGGAGGTGCTCGCGGAGTTCGGTAAAGAGCGCGCTGCAGACCTCAAGCCCCAGCTGCCCGAACGAGCGCTCGTTCGTGCTGATCTGCTGCGGACAGGCGAGATCGTCCAGCAGCTGATGGATAACGCGCTGCGCTTTACACCAATGGGAACGCCGATCGAGATCGGGGTCGCTCGGGGAAAGAGCCAGACCACCTTGACAGTCCGCGATCGCGGACCGGGCATTCCGGAAGGCGATCGGGCGACGCTGTTCGAGTCGCGGGCGCCCGAGAAGATGGCGCGGCCGGGACGGATAGGGCTGGGTCTATCGCTGTACATCGCACGGTCGGTTGCGCAGCTCATGGGCGGGGACCTGGAATTCTCGCCGGTCAACCCCTCGGGGGCCGAGTTTCGTCTGAAACTGCCGAATTCATGATCGATCTCCGTCGCTACGAAAAGTTGCACTCGATTCAGCTCCTCAAGGGCATCTTGCGAAAGTGGTGGAAGGTGGAGCTGGCGTTTGCCGATGCCACCGGCTACGTGCTCGACCACGCCGAGGGGCGTTTGGCACCGCCCAACAATCGGATCTGCGAGTGGGCACTGTCGTCGAAGGAGGGCTTCCGACGCTGCAACGAATCATTGCGCAACACCTGCGACGAGACGCATCTCCGTCGAGAACGGCGCGCGGTAGTGCATGAGTGCCACCTCGGCCTGCAGGTGGTCGGCTGTCCGATCGAATTCGACGGCGTGCCGGCGGGGATGCTGTTCGTCGGAGGCACCCTCGAGGAGCCCCTCACAGCGGTCGGCGAAGAGGTGCTGCTCAAGAAGCTGCGCGAGCTCGGTGCCGTGCCCAAGGCGATCGCCGATTTTGCGCCGGCCGCCCGTACCATCCCGCGGCTATCGCCGGTGGAGCTGGGGCAACTCGCCGATCTTTTGGAGTTGGGAGCGCGAGAGATCGAGGCCTACTACGCGGCCGAGCGGCAGCAGGCACCGGAGCCGGCAGCCACCGAGCGGTTGCGGTTTGAACACATCATCGGCACTTCGCCCGCGATGCAGTCAGTGTTTCGGCTGCTCGAGAAGATCGTCCTCAGTGATTCGACGGTGCTCATCCAGGGCGAAAGCGGCACCGGCAAGGAGCTGGTGGCCAAGGCGATCCACCAGCACGGACCGCGTGCGGCCAAGCCCTTCGTGGTACAGAACTGCAGCGCCTTTAACGACAACCTGCTCGAAAGCGCGCTATTCGGCCATGCCAAGGGCTCCTTTACCGGAGCGGTGAAGGACAAGAAAGGGCTCTTCGAAGTCGCCGATGGCGGCACTTTCTTTCTCGACGAAGTGGGCGACATGTCGCCGGCGCTACAGGTAAAGCTTTTGCGCGTGCTGCAGGAGGGAACGTTTACCCCGGTGGGTGCCAATGAAACCCGCGAAGTCGATGTGCGAGTGATCGCGGCGACCCACAAGGACCTGCAAAGGATGGTGGCGCGCGGCGAGTTTCGCGAAGACCTCTACTATCGCATCCACGTCATCAAGGTGGCCATTCCCGCTCTGCGCGAGCGGATCGAAGATCTCGATCTGTTGTGCGACCATTTCTTGCACAAGCACTGGAAGCGCCGCCCCGACGCGGGAGAACGGCGTCATCCGCGGCTGGCGGCCGGCGCATTGGCGGCGATGCGGAGCTATCCCTGGCCCGGCAACGTCCGCGAGCTGGAGAACGAGATCGAGCGGCTGATCGTCCTCGGCGGTGACCTCGACGAACTCCCTGTGGAGCTGCTTTCGCCGCGGGTTCGCGAGGCCGCGCCGCAAGCGCATGATCGAGAGGCTGCGCTACAATTCGAGGAGGCGGGCACGCTCCGAACGGCACTCGAGCAGGTGGAGCGCGAGCTGATCCACCGCGGGCTCATTCGTACCCACTGGAACAAGAGCCAGCTGGCCAAGGAGCTCGGGATCAGCCGTTCGAGTCTGATCATGAAGGCGGAGCGCTATGGGCTCGATCGCAAGCCGGAGCCGGAGTGAGCGCTCCGAAATTGCCCATTCCTTTGGCGCTACCCACCTTGGGTGACGAAGAGATCGCGGCGCTCGGGGAGGTCGTGCGCTCGGGCTGGGTCACGCAGGGGCCGCAGGTCGCGGCTTTCGAAGCGGCGCTGGCGGCGCGGGTAGGAGCGAGGCACGCGGTGGCTACCAGTTCCGGAACCACGGCGCTGCACCTTGCCTTGGTCGCTGCTGGGATCGGACCAGGCGACGAGGTGCTGGTGCCCACGCTATCGTTCATCGCCAGCGCCAATGCGGTGCGCCACGCCGGTGCTGCGCCGGTGCTGGTAGATGTCGATCCGCACACGTTCAACCTCACCGTCGCAACCTGCGAACGAGCGTTGACGGCGCGCTCGCGGGCGCTGGTGGCGGTACACCAGATCGGCCTGCCGTGCGATCTCGATCCGCTGGCAGAATTCGCCAGGTCACACAAGTTAGCCCTCATCGAGGATGCGGCCTGTGCCGTGGGCGCGACCTACCGCGGGCGGGCGATCGGTCGACCTGCCCAACCCGATTCGACCGTCTGCTTCAGCTTTCACCCGCGCAAGGTGATGACGACCGGCGAGGGCGGAATGATTCTCACCGAGGATCACGAAGGGGCAGAGCGACTACGGCGGCTGCGCCACCATGGAATGGCAGTATCGGATGTCGTGCGACATGGTGCCGGCCGGTTGGTCGACGATCGGTTTGACGAGGTGGGCTGGAACTACCGGATGTCCGATCTGCAGGCGGCCGTGGGATTGGTGCAGCTGCAGCGACTCGATGGGATGCTGGCGCGACGGCGGACGATGGCGCGGCGCTACGATGCCGCTTTTGCCGGTACGCGGGTCGTGCCGCCTCGGGTCCCCGACGATCGTACCCACACCTACCAGTCCTATCAGGTGCTGCTCGAGGAGAGTGTCGACCGCGATGCCATCGCCGAAAAACTGCTGGCCCAGCAGATCAGCGTGCGGCGCGGCCTCATGCTGATCCATCGTCAGCCGCCTTATGCCGAGGCCCGTGGGCCTTTTCCCGGCGCCGAAGCAGTCGCCGGTCATAGCCTGATGCTGCCGCTGTTCGATGCGCTACGCGAGACGCAGGTCGATTATGTGATCGATCGGCTGATTTGCGCCATCGCCTGAGCTATGGTGCTGCCCATGGCGAACCCCATCGAGAGGAGAGTCGGCTTTATCGGTACAGGCAATATGGCGGAGGCGATGATCCGCGGGCTGCTCGGTGCACGTGTGATTGAAGCAGAGCGGATCGCGGGCTCCGATCCGCGGCGTGAACGGGCTCAGGAACTGCACGACAAATATGGCATTTACACCACAACGCACAACGAGGACGTCTGCCGGCGCGCCGAGATCGTCGTCCTTTCGATCAAGCCCCAGATTCTGCCGTCTGTGTGCGATGAAATTGCACCGCATCTGAAACCGGCAGGGCTTGTGATTTCAATCGCTGCCGGTATACCCGCGGCGGTGATCGAAGCGCATCTGCCATCCGGAACGCGGCTGGTGCGCGTGATGCCCAACACGCCCGCTCTCGTGGGTGCCGGGGCCTCGGCGATTGCGGCGGGCACGCATGCCACCCAGGAAGATCTGGCGGTGGCCCAGCAGCTGTTCGATGCCGTGGGCGTCACCGTGGTGCTCGATGAGAGCCAACTTGATGCCGTCACGGGGCTCTCCGGATCGGGGCCAGCCTACGTGTTCTTGATCATCGAGGCGCTCTCCGACGCGGGCGTAAAGATGGGGCTTTCGCGCTATCAGGCGCAGGCGCTGGCGGCCCAGACGGTGCTGGGCTCCGCCCAATTGCTGCTCGAGACGAATGAGCATCCCGGGCGGCTCAAGGACATGGTCACCTCGCCGGGTGGGACGGCCATCGTGGGGCTGCACACGCTAGAGGCGGGCGGATTGCGTACCACACTGATAAACGCTGTGGAGGCCGCGACCCGACGCAGCCGAGAATTGGGCGAAGCGGCGCTTTTGACCGTGAAGCGCTCGTAGCATGTTCGAAGTGTGCGAGGGTGAGGGCGCCATCACCTTTAACGTTCAGGTGGTGCCGCGTGCTTCGCGCGAGCGATTGGGCCCGCTGCTGGGCGATCGATTGAAGGTTCAGCTATGTGCGCCGCCTGTCGACGGCGCGGCCAATGAGGCACTGCGAGCGCTGCTCGCCAAGGTGCTCGGCGTGGCGCGGCGCGATGTCGAAATTGTCCGCGGCGAAACCGGGCGTAAGAAGACGGTGCGGGTCGTGGGAGCCAGCCGTGCTCGGCTGCTGGGCATCGTCGAGTACTAAAGCGGGTCGCGCAGCTTGAGGCCTCTCGGGCGAACAAAGTTCTGGTCGTGTGTCCAGAGCTCGGTCGCGCCGTTATCCAGGCCGGTCAGCGCGATGCGGAGATCGAAGATTCGAGGTCCAGAGATTCCGAGATTGGCAGCTAGCTGGCTAAGGCGGAGCGCGAACCCGCCTCCCGGATCCCACAAGTGGATGCCGCCCTCGACCAGCGCGCGCAGAAAGCGGACTACTTCCTTGGGGCGTGCGGGTCTGCCCGGACAGGATGGGTGGGTCACCACACTCCAAAGCTCAGCCACTGAGGCTTCGGCAATTCCCACGCCTCGGGGATCGTCACAGGCCAGCTCGATGGCGCGCTGTGCGGCACGATGTTCGGGGACACCCGAGCGGTGAGCGTAGATGAGCAGATTGGTATCGAGGAGAATCATCGACGGTGGCCGCGGAGCCATTCCTGCAAATGTTCGCGATTAGAGAGATCGAGATCGGCCGGCAGCGCGCCCGGCGAGGTCACCCAGGCTATTTTTTTCCCGCGGCGCCGCGCGGTGCGACGTTCGAGCACATTCCGCAGGGCCTCTTCAACAATCGAGGTGAGGGTTCGCCGTTCCCCAGCGGCACACTTCTTGGCCGCAATCAGGAGATCGTCTCGTAGGTCCAATGTGGTTTTCATATGGATAACCATATATCCATAAAACCATATCGGCAATGGATGTCGTAATCATGCGGGGTGCACCGGCGCGAGCGATTCAGGAGTTGGCCGGCCACGCCAATCGATCGACCACGCAGTGCTACATGTACCTCACACCAGCGGCAACACGGGCGGCGATCGCGCTGTTGGAGGTGCGCTATGGCAACGGCGTGGCAACGGCGCAGGGGGCAGCGATCAGAAGCGAGTACTTACGAATGGTCATGCTGTCGATGCCATGAACTTCTACAACGATGCCGTTGGCAGCTTGGGTGCAAGCTGCGCCGACTTGCGTTACCCACCGCTGGTGGCGGCTGCGCCGCCGATGGAAGCCATCCCATAGACTTAGCTACCAGCAGGCTTAGCCGTAGATTACACTCGCTGCGGCTCAGGTTGGTGCATGACGGTTCGGGTGACGACTATTTTGACACGCACCGCTTCGCTGCTGGTCGCTTTACGGAGTCGGGCTTAGCGGGTGAGGCGGCGATTGGCCTCAGCGGCCATTTGGAAGACTTCCTCCCGAGCGCGGGAATAGGACTTGGGGCTGGTATCTACAATATGGACCTGGATCTCGCGATGGAACAGCGAGCCAAAGGTTCGGGAGCTGACGGACAATACGCCGGGGATCTTCCGAATCCGATCCGAGCCGATGAGAACCCGGTTGAGATAGCGCCGGGCTCTCCAAGGGGCGCGGATAAAGTAGCTCGTCCCCTTCTGGTACGCCTCCGGGCGCTCCCAGATGTGGACCTTGCCGAAGTGTGAATCGGCGCTCGCGACGAACGGTAGCAGCAGTAGCGAAATCAAGATGGCAACACGGGACATGGCAGACCTCCTTCACCTCGGTAATGGCAGGTGCAGCCCCATTTGATCGCCCCATAAAACAATTCGGATGGTCCGACCATAAGCATTCGTTTTATTGCAGATTTTTCTATTTATTCGGCCGGCACTTCGTGTATAAGGCCGCGGGCTCTTGGGAGGGAGCCTTACGATTTTTTGCGATTTTTTTTGAAGGGAACGATATGCGCAATCTTCGACTTGCCCTCCTCGGCCTGCTCCTCTCCACCCCCTCTTTGGCTGCCCTCGATACCTTTGGCCTCGGCGATGGCCATAGCGGCGCGAAGACCGTCAGCGGCGCCAACACGGTGGTCAATAGCTATGCCGCGCTCACCGCCAACGCGGTTGCGGGGACCAAGACGCTGACCGTTTCCAGCGCCAACGCCTTTGCGGCGGGCGACCTGGTGCTGGTGTGGCAGGTCAATGGCCTCACCAAACCCGCCTCGGGAACCTTGGGGCCTTTCGATTTGACCGCCTCCGCGGTCGGACGCTGGGAGCTCGGCCGGCTGAGCGCAGCTTCGGGCAGCACGCTCACCCTCACCGCCTCATTGACGGCCGACTTTGCCAAGGGAAAGTCGCAGGTGGTGCGCGTGCCCGAGTACACCACGTTCACCGTCGAGCACAACGCCAGCCTGGTCGCGACGCCTTGGAATGGCTCGATCGGTGGCATCGTGGCCTTCCTCGCGACGGGGGTCGTCACACTCAATGGCAACGCCGCCATCCAGGCGAACGGCATGGGCTTCCGCGGCGGCCAAGTTGATAATGATGACAAGGATAGCTACGGCTGTTCGGGACTCGATGAAGAGGAGCCGCGCGGTGCACAGAAGGGCGAAGGAGTGGTCGCCCAAATGTATGGCGATGATATTACCGGCCGCGGCAACCTGGCCAATGGGGGGGGCGGCGGCGATTGCCACAACGCCGGTGGCTCGGGGGGCGGCAACGGCGGCTCCGGGGGCCGGGGCGGGCGCACCTGGACGGACAACGCGCGTCTGGTGGGGGGGACCACCAGTGGCGCGATCAGCTGCACGTTGCTCGATCACCTGATCTTGGGCGGGGGCGGCGGCGCCGGTGCCGAGAACAACCATGCCGGTACCAACGGCGGTGCGGGCGGCGGCGCCATTTTTGTTCGCGCCAACGATCTCGCTGGCACGGGCAGCCTCAGCGCCAGCGGCGTGACTCCAGCCAATGCGCCCGCTCCCTACAAGGATGGCCAGGGCGGCGGCGGTGCCGGGGGATCGATCTATCTGCGCATCGTCGGTAGCGCCGTCTGCGCGATGGTGCGTACCGCGGGGGGCAGCGGCGGTAGCACCTCCTACGTCGAGCATGGTCCGGGAGGGGGCGGTGGCGGCGGCCATGTGCTCTTTCAGGCCGGCAGCTTCGGCTGCTCAGTCGATGTCGCAAACGGAATCGCCGGTGTGCAGGGAAATCCCAATGCGGTGGATGGTTCCCACTACGGAGCACAGCCGGACCTCATGAGTGCCGCCGGCTATCTCGGTGTGGTCGAAACGCCCTTTGGCTCCTACTGCTATTCGGATGCACAGTGCAGTGGAAATACGCCGATCTGCGATATCGCCAACGGCCAGTGTCGCAAGTGCCTGGGGGATGGCGACTGCGGCGGCTCCACTCCAGCCTGCCAACCCTCCGGCGCGTGCGGTCAGTGCTCCGCGACCCACAGCTTGAAATGCGGCGGGGATACACCGGTATGCGATGTGGCCAAGGGGCTATGCGGTAAGTGCCAAACCGACAATGACTGCGACGGTGGCACTGCGTGTGAGCCCTCGGGGGCATGCGGCCAGTGCTCGGTGGCCAACCATTCGATGTGCGTGGGTACGACGCCGGTGTGCGATACGGCGCAGGGCGTCTGCGTCATGTGTGCGAAGGACAGTGATTGCGGCGGCAGTACGCCGGCCTGTCAGACCTCGGGGGCATGCGGCCAGTGTTCGCTGGGCAACCCGTCCAAATGCAGCGGCGCCACGCCGGTATGCTCGGTCGCGCAGGGCAAGTGCGTCGGCTGCACCAGCGATGGCGACTGCGGTGGCAATACGCCGGCCTGCCAGTCTTGGGGCTCCTGCGGTGCCTGTTCGATGCTCCATAAAGGGATCTGCAGCGGCACCACGCCCGCGTGCAATGTGCTCACGGGGCAGTGCCGCAAATGCTTGAGCGATAACGACTGTGGTGGCAATACGCCGGCCTGTTTGCCATCGGGGGCGTGCGGCCAGTGTTCGGGGGGGAACCAAAGCGCATGTGGCGGTACGACGCCCGTGTGCAACGTGGTCAGCGGCCTGTGCCAAAAATGCACAGGCGATGGCGACTGCGGCGGCACCACGCCGGCTTGCCAGCCTTCCGGCGCGTGCGGTCAGTGCTCGACGGGCAACCCAAGCGCTTGTGGCGGGAGCAAGCCGGTCTGCAATACCGCGCTCGGCGTGTGCGTGGGTTGCAGCAACGACGGCGAGTGCGGCGGCAATGCCTGCCAGCCTTCGGGCGCCTGCGGCGAGTGCTCGGTGACCCACAAGACCAAGTGCACCGGGAGCAAGCCGGTGTGCAATACGGTGGCGGGGCTGTGCGTCGGCTGTACGAGTGATAATGACTGCGGCGGCGCGACTCCGGCCTGCCAGCCTTCGGGCGCCTGCGGCGAGTGCTCGGTGACCCACAAGACCAAGTGCACCGGGAGCAAGCCGGTTTGCAATGCGGGAGTGGGCGTGTGCATCGGTTGCACAAGCGATAATGACTGCGGCGGCGCAACTCCGGCCTGTCAGGCTTCGGGGGCGTGCGGCGAGTGCTCGGCGAACAACAAGGTGAGATGCAGCGGGAGCAAGCCGGCTTGCAATGCAGGAGCGGGCGTATGCATCGGCTGCACGAGCGATAGCGATTGCGGTGGCGCGACTCCGGCCTGTCAGGCTTCGGGAGCCTGTGGCGAGTGCTCGGTGACGAACAAGACCCGGTGCGGTGGGACAGTGCCGGTGTGCAACCTGGGGACCGGCATGTGCCAAAAGTGCGCGAAAGACAACGATTGCGGCGGCGCGACCCCGGCGTGCCAGCCGACGGGGGCCTGCGGCCAGTGCTCGGCATCGAACAAACTCAAGTGCTATGGCACGACGCCAGTGTGCAATCTCGGCGCCGGTGTTTGCCAGAAGTGCATCAGTGACAACGAGTGTGGCGGCGCAACGCCGGCCTGCCATCCCTCGGGCGCCTGCAGCCAGTGTTGGGCCACCAACAAGACCTTGTGTGTCGGCAACCAGCCGGTCTGCAATGTTTCGCAGGGCCTCTGCGTCAAGTGCACCACGGATGCCGAGTGCGGCGGCGCGACGCCGGCCTGCCAGCCGATGGGAGCGTGCGGGCAGTGCTCGGCCGCAAACAAGGGTGCCTGCACCGGCATGACGCCGGTGTGCGATGTGGGCAAGGGGGTGTGCACCAAGTGCACGAGTGATAGCCAGTGCGGCGGCGCGACCCCCGCCTGCGAGCCGGCGGGACATTGCGGCGAGTGCTCGTCGATGAACCAGACGCGCTGCGTGGGCGCCACCGCGGTATGCAACGTGGCCAAGGAGAAGTGCGTTCTTTGCACAGTGGGCGGCACCGACATGGGTGGTGATGCCAGCGCCTGTGTGCAGAATTTGCAGGGCCACGCCTGCGTCGAAGATGGCAAGAGCGGTGTCTTCTGCGGCTGCAACAGCGACTTCGACTGTGGCACCAAGACCTCGGGGCGGGTTTGCGATGGTCAGTTGCACAAGTGCCTCGATGGCTGCTCGCCTGCGGCGACGCGGAATGGCTGCCCCAAGGGGCTGGTCTGCACCTCGGATGATCTCAGCGGTGCAACGACTGGGACGTGCACCACCGGCTGCAAGGTCGACCTCGACTGCTACGACCCGAAGCTGCCCTACTGCCAGCTCGGGAGCGCCACGGTGGGTATCTGCGTGGGCTGTCGTAGCGACGGGGATTGCAAAGATCCCAAGCTGCCGGTCTGCAAGTCGGGCTCGAACCTCTGCGTCGAATGTACCCAGGTTCGTAAAGAGGCGTGCCATCCGGAAGGGGTGGGTGCAAGTTGCCTTTCTAACGATACCTGCGGCTGTCTCACCGATTCCGACTGCGGTGGTGTGATGAGCGGGCGCATCTGCGACCTGGCGCTCAACCGGTGCAAGGAGGGGTGCCGTGGCAGCGGTGGCAACGGCTGCCCGCCCGGCCAGACCTGCAGCTCCATGACCCTGGAGCCCGGTCAATGCCTCAAAAGCAGCGTCGACATGGGTGTCCATGACGGCCCTGGCAGCGGTTCGGGGAACGAGAACGGGGTTCCCGGGCTAGCGGGCGGCGGTCTCGGTTGTGCCCTCGGCCGTAAGCCGGGCAGCGCCTATCTCTTCGCAGCGCTGGCGCTGGTGCTCTTCGTTCGTCGTCGGAGAAGGTAATGCGACTCATGCGTTACAAAGCGCTGATCCTGCTCAGCGCCTGGTGGTCGGTGCGTGCGCAGGCCGACGGCTTTCAGCTCAACCGCTACGAGCCAGCGCCGGCCGGGGAGTGGCTGTTTGCAGTGGAGAGCCCCTGGTATTCGACGGAGCGTTGGCTGGCGGCCGGGATCACGCTCGACTATGGCCACAATCCGCTGGTAGCCGGGACCTTCGACACCCAGGGCAATTTCACCCCATCGACGAGTGTGGTCGAGCACCAGCTGGTGGGCCATCTCGACCTGGCAGCCTCCTTTCACGATGCCATTGCCCTCTCGCTGACACTCCCCATGACGTTCGTCGAACGTGGAACCCCGCTCGCGGGGGCGACGCCGATCGAGGGAGCGGCGATCGGTGATCCCCGCATCGGCGCCCGTTTGCGTCTGTTTCATCGGGCCAGCGATCCCTTCTCGTTGCATCTCGGCTTGCAGCTGTGGGTCCCGGTGGGTGCTGAAGCGAAGCATGCGGGGGATGTGGGAGTGCGGGCGCTCCCGAAGCTGACCGCGACGGGCCTGGCGCGACCCTGGCTGCGCTGGTCGGCGACTGCGGGCTACCTGTTTCGCGGGAGCGCCTCGATTGGGAATACCCAGGTTCCAGGGGGCAATACCGTGGGAGGCGAACTGCAGCTGGGGGTGGCTCTCGGCTACGTACAGCAGCGTCTCCACGTCGGGCCCGAGCTGCTCCTCGGTACGGTGGGGGCGCATGCCTTCGATAAGGCCTATACCAGCCTCGAGCTGCTGCTGGGTGCGCACTACCTCATCGCCGATCGGGTGCTGACGGGGCTGGGCGTGGGAATCGGCGTCTTGCGCGAACCGGGAACGCCTGACGTGCGCGTGCTGTTTCAGTTGGCCTATGCGCCGCTTCGCCGACCGAATCCTCCCCCGCCGCCCCCGCCGCCACCGCCGCCACCGGTACCGCCGCCACCGGCACCGCCGCTCGACCGCGACCACGATGGCGTCCTCGATTCGGCCGACCAGTGCATCGACGTGCCGATGGGACCGAAGCCCGATCTGGCGCGGCCCGGCTGCCCAGTGCTCGACGCCGACGCCGACGGTGTGTCCGATCCCCAGGATCAGTGCCCGAGGGTGGCACAGGGGGCACACCCTGACCCGGCGCGGCGAGGCTGTCCGGCCCTCGATAGTGACCACGATGGGGTGTTCGATCCGGAGGACCGTTGCCCGCAGCTGGCCGCGGGGCCCCATCCCGATCCGGCCCGGATGGGCTGCCCTGCCCCAGACGCGGATGGTGATGGTGTCGCGGACGCGATCGATGCCTGCCCCGCCCGCCCGGGCGCACCCGACCCCGATCCGAAAAAGAACGGCTGCCCCGGACTGGTTCAGATGAAGGGCGGCATGATCGTCATCCTGCAGCCGGTCTTCTTTGCCACCGATAAGGATCTGATTCTGGCCAAGAGCTTCCCGGTCCTGATCGCGGTGGCCAATGCCCTCGCGGCTCAGCCCCAGATCAGGCGCCTCACCGTCGATGGTCACACGGACGACCGCGGCTCACCGGCGCACAATCTCGATCTTTCAGAGCGGCGCGCTCAGAGCGTGGTGCGCTTTCTCGTTGAGCAGGGGGTGGCGGACCAGCGCCTCGAGAGCCATGGCTACGGCCAGACACGGCCCGTGATGACCAACAAGACCAACACCGGGCGAGCGACCAATCGGCGCGTCGAGTTCAGGATCTTGGACCCGGCGAACTAGGGTCTGTCCTCAAAGTCCGGACCGAGTCGGGCGAAGTTCGCAGCCCGGCTCGCGCGAAGCGACGAGGGCGCCTACTGGCGGTAGGCAACCGAGGAGCGACAAAGCGAGCCGCGGCGAGAACGAGCCCGACGATGGGAGGACTTTGAGGACAGACCCTAACA
>JAHFDT010000196.1 GCA_023248875.1 Myxococcales bacterium
AATCATCTCGTCAAGGAACGTGCCGAGCTCGCGATCGAGTTTCTTTAGCTGGGTTGGTGTCATGCCATTACGAGATCACGTCCGATCTCGGTACGCAACAAAACGACCAGGTAGTACTAGATTCGGTCATCGTTCGCCGCGATTTTGTTAGTCACAATCGCCTCGCCGTTGCCATTGACACATACCGCAAAGTGAACCAGGGGGCCGGCGGCGGGTCCCTGGAGCACTTTTCCATTGAAGTCGAACTTGGAGGCATGACAAGGACAAACGAAGTTCACTGCATTGGCATCGAATTGAACATTGCATCCACTGTGGGTGCAAACGGAGGAGATGGCGTAGACGCCCTGGGCGTCGCGGCAGAGGAAAGCTTTGGGGAAGGAGACAAATTTTGCCATGTTCGTTCCGATTGCCGACTTGAAGCCGCCGCTCCAGCCAGAGCAAATGGCGAAATCGGGGCCCTTCGCCAGATCGGTTGGTGTCGCCAGATCGTTCGCCGTGACGAGATCCTTTGGCTCAATCGTGGTGAGATCGGTAGCGGCATCGACCGCCTCTTGGTGACCGTCCATGGAACAGCCGACGATGAGGCCGGCACCTGCGCTCAAGCAGATTTCACAAAAATCTCTTCGTGTGAGGGGAGCCATGCTCTCTCCTGTGTGGGGTTACACGCGGGTATTGGCCGATACTTGGGTGCTGGTATCGACGATCGCTTCACCGTTGCCGTTCAAGCAAACCGCAAAGTGCTTGAGCGGGCTTGGGGCTGGGCCCTGAGTGACACCGCCATTGAAGTTGAACTGGGAGCCATGGCAGTTATTGCAGTTAAAACTTGGCGAATTGGCATCGAACTGGACTTGGCAACCCTGGTGAGGGCAGATCGCCGTCAAGGCATAGACGCCATTGCTATCGCGGCAAAGAAACACGTTGCCGTTCGCTAGTGATTTTGCGCCATTGAGGGCAAGCGCTGCTTTGGCTCCCCCATTGATTGCACCTGGGCAGCTGGCCAAATCGCTCGGCGTCGCCAAATCGGCGGGCGTCGCCAAGTCAGCCGGTTTTGCGAGATCGTTCGGAGTGGCGAGATCGCTATTGGTTGCGAGATCGGCCTGGGCAAGGTCGTTGGGCGTCGCGAGATCATTGGGGCTGGCGAGATCGCTGGGCGTCACCAGATCGCTCGGGCTCGCGAGGTCCTTCGCGGTCGCTAGATCAGCCGGGGAGGCCAGATCGCCGCCGCCGGCCAGGTCGTTCCCGGCATCGACAGGATGCGCCTCTGTTTTGCAGCCGATGACCAGACCCGCTCCGGAGGCAAGGCAGAGCTCACAAAAATCACGTCGTGTGATATCAGCCATGAAGGCAGTCTAATACATTTTGAGTTGCCCGATACTGGCTCTCAGTCTAGTACTCTGGAATCATGATTTCTTACATTCTTTTCGAGGCGCCAAAGGCGCCGTCGGCCGGTAGTCCGGCCGTGAGCAGGAGGGAGGCTCGACGAGCTTTGCTCGTCGAGGGAGGCGGCACGCCTCCCCTCAATGGCTAGTGCCCCGAATTGCGAACCTTGGATTTGGAGATATGTCATGAATCTCGGTTCCGGGGCACTAGCGGCGCTTTCCCCTGTGCTTCTCCCGTCGTGGTCGTCGGCTCCGCGGAGCGCGCGGTGCCACCTCGGTATGCTGCTCGAGTGCGAGATCGATCTTCCGGCGCGCAACGGAGACGTTCTCGATCCGTACGCGCACGGTATCGCCGAGTGCAAAACTACGTCCGGTGTTTTTTCCCACGAGACGCAGTGTCTGCTCATCGAGTTCATAGCGGTCATCGCCCAGACGATCGATCTTGACGAGACCCTCGACGAAGGGCTCGGCGATCTCCACGAATAGCCCAAAACCGGTGACGCCCACGATGGTGCCCTCGTACTCCTCGCCGATGCGATCGCGCATGAGGAGAGCGCGGTACATATCGACCACTTCGCGTTCGGCCTCCATCGCCCGCCGTTCGTGGGCGGAGGACTCGACCGCCCAGGATTTCAGCTCGCTCTGCGGCGGTGGTGCAGCCGGCGCCACGCCGCCCGCAGGTTGTCCCTCGGCGCGGAGCTGGAGCTTGAGTAGCCGGTGGACAATCAGATCGGGATAGCGCCGAATGGGCGAGGTGAAGTGGAGGTAGTCAGGCGCTGCCAGGCCAAAGTGGCCGACGTTGACCACATCGTAGACCGCCTGCTTGAGCGAACGCAGGAGCAGGAATGAAAGTGCTCGTTCCATCGGTCGTCCGCGCAGCTTCTCCAAAAAGGCACGCAGCCGTTTGGGAGATCGGCCATCTTCGACGGAAAAGGGCATGCCGAATCCTTCGGCGAGCACGGCAAACTCCGCGAGGCGCTCCTCGGTCGGAAGATCGTGCACGCGCCACAACGTATCGAGTTGACGCGTCCGGAAATAGCGCGCCACCGCTTCGTTGGCCGCCAGCATGAAATCTTCGACGATCCGGTAGGCCTCCTTGACTTCGGGCACGCTGCGGGACTTGCGCACATCGCGGACCCGCGCTGGGTCGTCCTCATCGAGCAGCACGATCGCTTCGGGGATTTCAAAATCGAGGGAGCCGCGCGCATGGCGGACCGCGCGCAAGGTGTGCGATACACGCTGCATGCGTTCGAGGTGTGGTAGGTGGTCGCGATAGCGGGCACGCGAACCCCGCAGATCGCCGCCGAGGGCCGCGGCCACGCCGGCGTAATCGAGCCGGGCTCGCGAGCGGATCACAGCCGCTGCAAAGAGACTATCGACCACCTCGCCGCGGCCATCGATATCGAGCCGCGCGACCATTGCCAATCGATCGACTTCGGGGTTAAGGGAGCAAATCCCGGCGGACAGCGGGTGCGGCAGCATCGGAATGGCGCGATCGGGCAGGTAGACCGAAACGCCGCGGATGCGCGCTTCCCGGTCGAGCGCGGTCCCCGGGCGCACGTAGTGCGAGACATCGGCGACCGCCACCCAGATCCGTTCGAGGCCGGGCCGAGGGCCATCCTCGACGCACACCGCGTCGTCAAAATCGCGGGCGGTCTCAGGATCGATGGTCAAGAAGTGATGGCCGCGTAGATCGAGGCGGTCGCGCACATCATCGAGAAGCACGGCGGTGGGCGCCCGTTCGCCAGCGGCACGCACCTCATCGGGAAATTCGTCCGGGATCTCGGCGCAGGCGATCACCTTGGCCACTTCTGTGCGCGGATCGCCCGGATCGCCCAGCACACGCAGCACACGCGCGACCATCGTTTCATCCGGCACCATGGGATAGCCCAGGATTTCGGCCACCACTGCTTTGCCTTCGCGCGCGCCGCCCGGGCCCCCTTCGAGGCTGACATGGCCCAGGATCCGCGGATCGTCAGCCTCGAGGAAGAGCGATCGCCCTGCCTCGCGCACCTGGCCGGTCAGTTTGGCGCGTCCGCGCTGGAGCACTTCGGTGATGCGCCCCTCAGTGCCCTTGTAGCCCATCCAGGTGGTGATCGCGACGCGATCGCCATCGAGCGCAGCGCCACGGTTACGCGCGGCAATGAAGACATCGTCGGCGCCATCCTCGCGCACGACAAAGCCGTAACCGGCGGGGTGGACGCGGATGTGGCCAGCAAAGGTACCGTTCGGTGTGGGCTTCTTCGAGGGGGCAGAGGGCGCGGGCGCCCAGCCCACCAGTCGATAGCGCGATCCTTCGGCGTGTTCAATCGCACCCTCGTCGCTGAGTTCGGCCAGTAGTTTGCGCAGGCGGTGGCGAGTCTTGCTATCGGCGCCGATGGCATCGGCCAGTTCAAAGGCGCGGAGTCCGCGCGGATCGCTCGCACGCCCGAGCGCAGCGAGCACTTGTTCACGTTCAATGATCAAAATGGGAGTCCTTCAGAAATGGTTGAATAAGAGGTAACTTTCTCGGGCAACCTAAGAGCCTTCTCCGGATTTGTCAATCGCCAACGTACGATAGATTTCCGTCACCGCGCGGAAACGCTGCTCGCGCTCTCGCCGGAGCTCGTCGGAGAGATGGCTGTTGAGATCGGGGTGCAGTTCGCGGGCGAGATCGAGGTAGGTCGCCCGCACATCCACCTCGAGGGCACCCGCACGCAAGAGGAAGGTCAGGAGTGCCGCGGTGCGCTGCGGTGTCGCTACCCCGGCGCGCACTAGATCATCCCAGCGTTGCGGGGAGGAATCGAGCAGTGCCACCAAGCGCTCTTCATCGGGGGCGAGGCAACTTGAGTGGGGAACGAAACGTAGCGCCATCACCTGATGGCCGAGGAGTAGCGGGAGGTCATCGGTGGAATTGGACGGGCCCGGAGTCTCGATGATCTGCCGGAGTACTCGGCCGGGATGAAAGGGTTCGACGCGTCCGAGGCCCAAAGTGGGTGCAGTTTCGTCGTAGCGGAAGGTGGTGGCGCGCGGAAGGAGCTGTAGCAGCAGATCTTCACTTCGCGCAGCATCCCCTTCGGGGAAGGCGAGCGCGTGGATCCATCCCTGGACGAATTCAATGCGCGCGGGTGGGGAATCGACGAGCACCGCGCCGCTGCTGCCGCGGGCAGCGACGGCAAACAGCAGGCGGGCAAAACGCAAGGCTACTTCCGATTGGCCTCGATAAGAAGACCGCGGGTACGGGTCTCCTGGAGGTACTCCTCGACCGAATCTCGGACATCGCCATTGAATCTCACCTTGGTGTCGGCGATTTCGCGCAGTGCTGTGACGGCCGGTTTGTTGTCGCAGCGCAAGAGCGGGCGCGCTCCCTTGGCTAGCTGGCGCGCGCGCTCGGCGGCGATGATCACGAGGGCAAAACGATTTCCCACATGCTGCAGACAATCTTCGACGGTGACACGAGCCACGAGAGCCTCCAGAAAGCGCCCCAAAAAGCGGGCGACAAAGGTGCACTATCTTAGTGGGTTGCGCCGTGCTGTCAAGTAGATTACCGTTTTCCCTCTTGAAACGGCCCCCTGTGGCGCATACCCTAAGAAGAATCTAAGCAAGCATATGGAGTAATTATCGATGAAGACCATACCCCTTCGCTGGATCGATTTGGAAACCGCCTTTGAGCGCAACTCGCCAGACAGCGAGAGCTACGTGGACGCCCAGACGGGGGAGGTGGTGACGGTCACCGAGGGCGATCCGGAGGCGACTGAGCTACAAAGCCGCGTGGTTGCGGGGGGAGCCAATTTCGTTCGGATCGAGCCAGCCTCGTCGCGCGAGCAGTACAAGTGGATGGAGCAGTTTGTTGCCACGGTCGAGGATGAAGCGCTGCGGGAGCGGCTGGTGATCTCGATCGATGGCAAAGGCGCCTTTCGGCGCTTCAAGGATGTGCTACTGAACTATCCCGTCGAGCGTGAGCGCTGGTTCAGCTTTCGTTCACGTCTTCTGCGCTGGCAGATCCAGCTCTGGCTCGAGCGGGAGCAGATCGAACCGGCGGAAGCGGCGCCGTGGGGCAAGGTGGAAGCGCCCGAGGAGCCCGAGGTGGTACTGGAGCGGCCCGCGTCGGCAGGCGAGGCCCCGGGCGAAATCTTGCGGCGGCAGGCCAAAGAGCTGGTCGATCAGATTCCGACGGTAGAGCTGCCCGCGGCGATCGCGTTTTTGGAGTTCTTGCGTGAGCGCGGCGTGGCGGAGCTCGGTCGGGTGCGAACGATCCCGGTGAAACGAACGGCGGCATAGGTGGTATCGGGGGCTAAGAGGTCGATTGTGTTCTACGCCGAGCCCGGTTTTCCATTGGTCTTGCCGCGAAAGTAGCCCCATTCGCCGGGGACGAATTCGGGCGGTGGCGGCGCGGGCGGTGGCGGGCCGGGCGGGGTCCAGATCCAGCCGTCGCCCGAAAAAACCTCACGGTCCTTTTCGGGCAGCTGCCAGCCATCGCGCGCCCACAGGTAGGCGGTGTAGGCGGCGATCAGGGCGTCGAAGAGATGGTCGTTCGCTAGCCCGTGTTCGCGCCATTGGCCGGGGCCAAAGGTGAGGCCGGGCAGCTGCCGCAGGATTTTACCGAGACGCACGGCCGCTTGGGCGTGGTGGCGCTTGTAGGTCCTGGCGGTCGTCTCACCGAGGAGCTTCCACAATGTTGCCTTGGGATAGACTTCGATCAGGTTCTCGTTGAGGCGAAACTCCGGCGACAGCGCACGAACGAGATGGGCGGCGCGGGCGGTCAGCGGGCCCATGCCCTGTCCCAGGGTTTCGCGCGGCAAGATCCCCTCCTGCTCATGCAGGACCACTTCGGTCGCGCGCTGGGTGTAGGGCGTATAGAGCGGCTTCTTGCCCGGGGTGCTGCCATGGCTGCGCGTGCGAAACCAGGCGGTGGTCGGGTCGACGCAGGCTTCGAGACCCGGACAGACCGGCACCCGGCAGCGCACGCAGGCGGTCAGCGAAAGCGGCGCATCGATCGCCACCACCGCGTGACGGTGCTGCTTGAGAAAGGTCACCAGCTCGCGGTCGTACCAGGGGTTGCCATCACCGGTGTCGTAGCGGACCACTTCGACGCCCTCGGCATGGCGGCGAAGTACTGCGACAGCGGTGTTTTTGCCTTTGCCGCCGCCGAGGTCGACCCCGAGGAAAGTCTGGAAGGTAGAGCGATCCACTTTCTTAAAGATAGCAGGTTCGGGTAGTCTTTGCCGTATGTCCCGGGCCGATACGATTCGCAAGATGTTGGACGCGCAGCCGAATGACCCTTTTGCCCACTATGGCTATGCCATGGCGCTGCGCGGCGATGGGCGCCTCGACGAGGCCGAGGTAGCCTTTGCCGAGCTTGAGCGGCGCTTTCCCGACTATGCGCCACAGTATTTGATGCGGTTTCAAAACCTCGTGGCGCTCGAACGCGCGGCTGAAGCGCGCGCTTTCGGACAGCGGGGAATGGCCGCGCTGCAGCGGCTCGGGAATGCGCACGCGCTCGGTGAACTGCAAGCGGCTATTGAGCAGGCGGCGGAACAGTTTGAGTGGCAGTAGCTTTCCTCATGAGGCAAGTTGGGCTACCCTAGACCAATGAAGATCCTTGGCCAGGGACTTTCACGGCGTGGACTCATCAAAAGGCTCTTGATCGCAGCTTCGGTGGCTCCCGTAGTGAAATTCTCCCAGGCGGCCGCCCAGGCGGAGAAGCATCGCCGCCACCATGCGGGCTCATCGCCCGACGAAATCTGGATCGGCCACTGCTGACGCTCCATGAAGGCGCTGCGCTCTAAATTTGCGCAGGAATTCACCCAGCTGCTCGCGTGATTCGGCTGGCCCTGTTTCTCGATGGCCGTCTGCTGGCGAGTCTCGAGCCGCCGCTGTTTGGCGCGCGCGACTGGATCTTGGGCGTCGCCGCGGTGCAAGTGGAGGCGGATGGGGAACGCTGGGCAGCACGCCTGCGTGTTCACGTGACCGGTGCTGATGCGCCGCAGATCTGGCCGCTCGGCGACAGGGCGCTCGTTCAGGCTGCGCTGGTCGATGGCGAGCTGCCGATCTTGCCCCCAGTGCTCCGACCGAGGCGTAATGTACCCGTCGGAAGCCGGGGCATCCCGGCTAGCCGCGTTGCTCGTCGCTCGCGTACCCTTCAGGTATGCCACGCTCCTCGCGCCTTGCCATCCGGGCGCCCCGGGCTTCCTGGGTGGGTGCATTACGCCTC
>JAHFDT010000197.1 GCA_023248875.1 Myxococcales bacterium
GCTACCGGGGCGCAGATCGCGCAGCTCCGTATTGGCGGGCCCTTTGGCGTCGCCGTCCAAGAGAACATTCGCGAGCGGGGTTTGCGAAATGACCTTGAGGGCACCCAGCACCGGCGCCGTCGGCTGCAGCTGCGCTAGTACCTTGGTCTGCTGGCCACCCACCACCCGAACGATCTGTTTCCACGGAGTCAGCGGCTCTTTGCGCACCTCGACCGAATGCTCGCCCTCGCTGAGATCGCCGATCACCGCGGGAGCGGTATCGCGCCGCGTGCCATCGACGAACACCTCGGCCCCCGGCTGGTCAGCGCTCACCACCAGGGCTCCGGCTTTGACCTCCGCAGTGAGCATGACCGTCAGCGTGCGGCGCTCCCCCTCCCCGAGCTGAACCGCATCGCGATAGTCGCGAAAGCCGGCGCGCCGCACCTCCACTAAATGGGAGCCCGGCGCCACCTCGATCTGATTCGGCACGGTGCCGATCGTCTGTCCATCGATCGAAATCGATGCTGCAAGCGCGCTTCGATCGGGGCCCAGACGCAGATCGATCACTGCAGGACGCGCCTGCCGCGCCAGCGTGAAGGTAAAGGCCTGCGCGCGATCGATGTTGAGCAGCTGGTCCTCGGTCTTAAAGCCGGGTAGCTCGAGGATGATCTTGTAGCTCCCTCGGGGAAGTTTGAACTCCGACGGCGTGTAGCCCTGCAGCCCGAGCTCTTTGGAATCGATGTAGATCGCTGCTTGCGCTGGGCTCGAATCGATCTTGACCCGCAGGCGTACCCCCTTGAGCCAGTCCGGGCGCGGATGAGCTTGCCCGCGGGCCAGCACCGGGAGCAGAAGCAGCAGGAGCAGGGTTCGGGCGATTCGCGCGAGCGACGGCATCACTCGGCAGAGTATCCGCACCGCGGTGCGCGGGTCAATTCTCGGGAAAGTGACTACCCTCCACACGTCGGATGGCTGCAATTCCAGGAGCTCGTGCAGTAGCCCGAGCAGCCGCTGCAACCGTCATTGTAGTAGTCGCAGCACACCTTGCCGCCCAAGCAGTCCGAATTGGAGCCGCAGCCACTCTTGCAGGTTTGCGGCGGTGGGGGTGGCGTCCAGCCGTACCAGGGTGAGTAGAGCGCCTGGTTGGTGCAGCACAGTTGGCCGTTTTCAGTTTCGCAATCGTTATCAACGGTGCAGCTCTTGGCGCAGCTGGTGGCGCAAATGCCATTGCAGCACAGTTGACCTGCCGTGGTGTCGCAGTCCTGCGAAGTACTGCACTGTTTCGGACAGGACAGGGCGAGCGAGCAGAGGCCTTTGACGTTGGCGGCCAGCGCCGCCGAACTCCCTTTGACCGCGGCCTTGATCACCGAAGCCGAGCAGCAGGTCTGCCCCTTGCCCGTGTTGCATTCCGTGGACGTGCTGCACTGCGAAGGACACTGCTCTACCGTCGTACAGATCGGCTGGCCATAGTTCGTGCAGCACTTGGGCGTGGCGCCGCCGCACTCGCTGTTGCTGCCGCACTTCTTCGGACAAGAGGCCGCCGCCACGCAGACCTTTTGCGACGAACCCAGATTGGCCTGGCAGCACACCTGCCCCTTGCTGGTATTGCACTTACTGTCGTCGGTGCAAAACACTGGGCACGCCTCAGGCTTGACACAGGCATGGCTGCCACTACCGAAGTCGCAGCACAGTTGACCTGCCTGGTGGCAGTCGTTGTCCACCTTGCAGCTGTGGGGGCAGCTGGTGGTACAGAGATTCTTGGTCACGGGATTCTCTCCGCCGCCGGAATTCATTTTGTTGCCAAAGCCGTTATCGCCGCAACCGGCCGCCGCCATAAGAAACACCATCACGATTCCTGCCTTACACGCCATTTTATGTCTCCTGTTAGTCTTCAGAGCCAACCATTTTCACCAAGTCGCAGCTTTTCTTCCTTCTCGATGCGCTTGGCTAGGCAGCGAGGTGCCGCTCGTCGCACAAACCGGCGGCGCGTGCGTTCAATAACGCGCCAATCGGTTACAAATTCGCGCCAGGACGGTTTCGGCTACGCCAGGCGCTCGGAGTCTCCCCAGTCACCCTGCGAAAAAGTGCGCTGAAGTGCTGCAGCGAACTGCAACCCACTTCCAGGGCAATCGCGGTTAACTTGAGATCGGTCGCTAGCATTTTCTGCTGCCCGATGCGCACCCGCGCACTCGTCAGCTCGGACTGGAAATTCGTTCCTGCCAGGGAGAGTTCGCGCTGCAACTGGCGGGTCGACAGCCCCAGTGCCTGCGCCACCTGCGCCACCTCCCCCACCGTAACCGTGCCGACGTGGGCCTCGATCTGCTGCCTGACCTCAGGCAGCAGCCAAGGGGCTTCGATCGTGCGCCGAGCGATCTCCTGAAGCTCCCCGGCCAGCTCGATCGGCTGCTCGAGCCAGGCGAGGGCTTCCCGCAGGGTGGCGAACTTGCTCACCGGATAGGTCGGCCTCAAGACGTCGTAAAAACCGGCCACGGCAGCGCCCGGGAGTCCGCGCGGATGGACCACTGCCTGTCGACGGATAAGCGCCGCGTACTGGGCCATTCGGGAGGAGAGCAGCTCCACCAGTCGGGCAAAAACCTCATGACTCAGCAGGTCGACGCGGCCACAATCGAGCAGCTGTACAAAGGGCTCCGAGCCATCGTGGCGACGCATTCCATCCACCAGCTGAAAGAGTTCGTCCAGGTCGGACGGGGTCGAATGGCGCCCGAACAAGAGGCCGCGAAGCAGAAGTAGACGAAGGTGGGGCGCGCGATGTAGCGCCCGAACGGCTGCACAAGGAAATCCTCGCGATTGGCGGCGGCTCGCATCGCTCCCTACCGCAAGCGCACGCAGCCTGGCCCGAACTGCTTTTCGATCGCGACGAGTAGTTCGTCCGAGGGGGCGACAGAATATTTTTTGGGCAGGAGCGTGTTGCTCGATGAACGGCGCGGGATGGTCAGTCGCAGCACCGGCTGCGCCCCACCTGGAAAGCGCTCGAGGGTGCGTGCGAGGAGATCGATCTTTTCCTGATTGAGAAGATCGGCCGGGAGTTCGATCACCACCTGCTCGGTCTTCTCGGTGCGCAGCTGGTTGAGCGGGATCGCTTCAGCCATGTGCAGCCGCAGTACCTGCTCGCCCTCGCCTTCGAAAGCCACGGTGCCTTTGATGAGCAGCGGCTCGTCGCTCTTGAGCAGCGGCTCGTAGACGGCAAAGGGCTTAGAGAAGCAGACCACCTCCACCTGGCCGGTGAGATCCTGGAGACTGAAAAAGGCCATCCGTCCATGGCCGCTTTTCAGCGGCCGGTCGCGATAGTCGCAGACTACGCCTCCAACCTGCACCGGAGCTCGGTCCGACTTCGCAGAGAGATTCTCCACCGGAACCGCGCCCAATCGACGTAGATCGGCGATGTATCGATCGAGCGGATGGCCGCTGAGATAAAAGCCGAGCGATTCTTTTTCGTTCGCCAGGCGCGGCTTCGGCAGCCAGTCCTCCACATCCGGTAGCGGTGGCTCGGGCGCAGTGGCCGCTGGCCCGGCCAGCATCCCAAAGAGCGTAGTCTGGCCCGAATCCCGGTCGCGCTGATTCTGGGCTGCTCGTTCGGTGGCGGCATCGATCGCCGCGCACAACTGCGCGCGATTCGCACAGATGCCATCAAAAGCGCCCGCTTTGATGAGCGCCTCCAGCACCTTCTTGTTGCAGCGCTTGAGATCGATCCGCTCGCAAAAATCCCAAAGCGATTTGAAGCCTTGTTCAGTGCGCACCGCTACGATCGATTCGACCGCCCCCTCGCCTACGCCCTTGACCGCCGAAAGGCCAAAGCGAATCACCTTTTTCCCATCGAGACGAAGCACCGAAAAGTCGCTCGCCGATTCGTTGACATCGGGCCGTAGCACCGGGATGCTCATCGCCCGCGTCTCGGCGATGTTCTTGACCACCTTGTCGGTATCGTCCTTGTCGCAGGTGAGGAGCCCGGCCATGAACTCCTCGGGGAAGTGCTTTTTTAGATAGGCCGTCTGATAGGTGACAAGCCCATAAGCAGCGGAATGGGACTTGTTGAAGCCATAGCCGGCAAAAGCGGCCATGAGGTCGAAGACCTCGTCCGCCACTTTGGCCTCCACCCCCACCTTGGCCGCGCCATCGAGAAATCGCGCCTTCTCCTGCTCCATCACCTCTTTTTTCTTCTTGCCCATCGCGCGACGCAACAGGTCCGCTTGGCCGAGCGAATAGCCGGCCAGCGCGCGTGAAATCTGCATCACCTGCTCCTGGTAGACGATGACGCCGTAGGTCTCCGCCAAAATCGGCGCCATCGCAGGATGCTGATAGGTGACCCGCTGCCGCCCATGTTTCCGGGCGATGAAGTCGTCAACCATACCGCCTTCGAGCGGCCCCGGCCGATAGAGCGCGCCGGCGGCAATGATGTCTTCGAAGCGGTCGGGCTTGAGCTTCTTGAGCAGCTCCTTGAAGCCGGAAGACTCGAGCTGGAACACGCCGGTGGTGTCCCCATCCGAGATCATTTTATAGACGCTGGCATCGTCGAGCGGGATCGCCGACAGATCGAAGTTCGGCTTTTCCGAGTGGAGGAGCCGCACCGCGATATCGATCACCGTGAGCGTCTTGAGCCCCAAGAAATCGAACTTCACGAGGCCCGCCTTCTCCACCTCGTCTTTGGCGAACTGCGTGACGATTTCGCCGTTCGGGCCACGCGAACAGGGTACGTAGTTCCAGAGCGGCTCCTCGGCGATCACAATACCCGCGGCGTGCATCCCGGCGTGGCGGTTCAGCCCTTCCAGTGCCTGACCGATATCGAGCAGCTCCTCGTAGACCCCGCCCTGCTGGTAGAGCTCCTTCAGCTTGGGTTCGCTTTCGATCGCCTCGCGAAGCGGCGGCGATTTGCCCTGCACCGGTTCGGGCACGAGCTTCGCTACCTTGTCGGCCTCGGCGTAGGGGATGGCCATCACGCGCGCGATATCGCGGATGACGCCCCGCGCCTTGAGCTGGTGCATGGTGACGATCTGCCCGACGTTGCTCTTGCCATACTTCTCGGTGACGTACTGGATCACCTCGTCGCGGCGGTTCATGCAAAAGTCGATATCGAAATCGGGCATCGACACGCGGTCGGGGTTGAGAAAGCGCTCGAACAGTAAATTGAAGGGCAGCGGATCGAGATCGGTGATGCGCAGCGCATAGGCGACCAGGGAACCCGCGCCCGATCCACGCCCCGGCCCGACGGGGATGCCCTTCTGCTTGGCGTGGTTGATGAAGTCCCAGACGATGAGGAAATAGCCTGGAAAGTCCATCTTGCAGATGACGTCGAGCTCAGTAGCAAGCCGGCCGCGGTAGAGATCTGGGTCGACCTTTTTTCCATGCCCGGCAAACTCCTGAAAGCGCCGCTCGAGCCCCTCCGCCGCCACCTTGCGCAGGTAGCCCGGCAGGTCGAAGCCCTCCGGCACCTGGTAGCGCGGCAGATAGGTCTTATCGAGCTCGAGCTCGACGTGGCAGGCCTGGGCAATTTTGACCGTGTTCTCGAGCGCTTCGGGGATGTCCTTGAAGTACTGGTTAAACTCCCCCGGCGACTTGATGTAGAAGGCATCGTTCTTGTGGTGCAGCCGCTTCTCGTCGTGGATGGTCTTGCCCTGCTGGATGCACATCAGGATCTCGTGCGCTTTGGCATCCTTCTGGTTGAGATAGTGGCAGTCGCCCGTCGCTACCAGGGGGATCCCCGTCTCGCGCGAAATCTTGCGCCAGGCATCGTTGACCTCCTCCTGTTTCTCGAGGCCATTCGGCTGGATCTCGAGGTGAAACGCCCCCGGCTCAAAAATATCGTGGTATTCGAGCGCCACCTCTTTGGCGCGCGCGTAGCCCTCTTTGAACAGCGCCTGCGCCACCTCGCCCCCGAGGCAAGCCGAGAGCCCAAAGAGCCCCTTCGAATGCTCTCGCAAGAGCGGCTTGTCGATGCGCGGGTGGTAGTAGAAGCCCTCGAGAAAGCCCATCGAGTTGAGGTAGCGCAGATTGGCGTACCCCTCGCGATTCTTGGCCAGCAGGATGAGATGGTGGTTCTTGCGATTCTCGCGGTTCTTGCGGTCATTGCCCGCAACGTAGGTTTCGCAGCCGAAGATCGGCTTGACCCCGTGCGCCTTGGCTTTCTGGTAGAAATCGACCGCGCCGAACATGTTGCCATGGTCGGTGATGGCCACCGAGTCCATGCCGAACTCCTGGATGCGCGGAAAGAGATCCGAAAGGCGGATGGCGCCATCGAGCAGCGAATAGGCGGTGTGGAGATGGAGGTGGGCGAACTCGGCCATGCGCGGTGAGAGTTCACTTCACCGAGGCCCTCCGTCAAGCGCAAAGCGCCCGTTGGCTATCGTATCGGGTCTAGGTACGATTAATTGATCCAGCCCGCCTTCGTGAAGATCTGCCGCTGCTCTGCCGTCAGCTTCCCACGACCCGCGAGCTCCCGGAGCGTCTCGACTCGAGCCCGGGATTTGGCCTGGGATACCTTTCTGAGGTCGCCCACCATTTTGGACCCTGCACCTAACAACAGGGCCCCCGCGAGCCCAATGCCCACGGCGCGAACAATCGGTTCGGCACCCGGTGCCGCGGAATCCAGGCCTGCGAATTGGGCCCCCGCACTGAGCCCCAGGGATGCTCCGTAAGCGCGCCACGTGGCGTTATTCCGATGCTTTGGGACACCCTGTCCCTCGGCCCTTTTCTGGTACAGACTTCGGATCGCCGGGTCGCTCTTTAATAGCTTCCGGAAGGCCTGCCGCGCGGTGATGTGCAACCCCAATCTGGGCCTGCTTGGCTGCGCCCCGACGGAAAGGGACGAGAGGGTGATGGCGAGGATTAGCAACCGTTGAAAACGCATTTTTCCCCTTATCTGGCCGGGATCCAGTCCGCCTGTCGGAAGGTCTTTTCCTGCTGGGGGGTCAGCCTTTTGCCGGCCGCTAGCTTGGTGACTGTTGCGATGCGCGCCTGCCGCTTGAGCGCCGACAGATCCATGAGCGCGCCTCCGGTCGCCGTGGTAGCGATCGCCATCCCGATCCCCAATGCGATCGTTGATACAGGCGAAGCCGAGACCGCCAAGGCCGTGCCCAGCAGCGCCGTGGCGGTGCCCGCTATCCGAGCATCACTTCTTTGTTCTGGGACGCGACGATTCCACTGCTCGGCGCGATACATCGCCCGCACCGCTGGGCTCTTCCGGACCATCTTGCGGAAAGTCAGCCGTGCGCTCAGGCGTTGAGGGAGCGTCGGCCCACCCGGCTGGGCCAGAGCGGGTAGCGACATGGCCATCGCAGCGAGGAGGCCAACGATTTGAAAGCGCATCTATTGAACCCAGCCGGCCTGTTTAAATATCTCGCTTTGCCCCGGCGAAAGCTTTCCCTTCGCTGTGATCTGCTTCACCGTTTCAACGCGCGCCTGGCGGTTGGCGGCAGAAAGCTGATGGACTTCGCCCCGGAGTTTCTCGGCGGCGATCCCCGTGGCTACTCCCGCCGCTGCTCCCAGTGGCGCTGCCAGAGGCAGCGTTGCGAATCCAACTGTAAGCGTGGCACGCAACACAGTACTGGCGGTAGCAAGCACAACGTCGCCCCGATGTAG
>JAHFDT010000303.1 GCA_023248875.1 Myxococcales bacterium
ATTCTCGCCGCGGCTCGCTTTGTCGCTCCTCGGTTGCCTACCGCCAGTAGGCGCCCTCGTCGCTCCGCGCGAGCCGGGCTGCGAACTTCGCCCGACTCGGTCCGGACTTTGAGGACAGACACTAGCCACGCTGACGAAGCTCGCTGAGCAGCTCCTCGCCGACCTGCCAGACATCGCCGGCGCCGAGCGTAATGACAATGTCGCCAGACTGAACGAGCGGCGCCAGCGTCCGCAATGCATCGCTGCGCTTTCCTGCGTAGTGGACGGCCCCATGGCATGCCCGCATTTTGGCCACCAGCGCTTCGGCGGAAATGCCCGGGATGGGCTCTTCCCCCGCGGCATAGATATCGCTGACCACCACTTCGGCGGCATCGCTAAAGGCTTGGGCGAAGTCACTCAACAGGTCGCGTGTCCGGGTGTAGCGATGGGGCTGAAACACCGCCAGGATGCGGCGCGGAAAGCCGGCACGGGCACCCGCCAGCGTAGCGCGGATTTCCGCCGGATGGTGGCCATAGTCGTCGACCACCATCACCCCTGCCACTTCGCCGCGCACGGTGAAACGCCGGCCCACCCCCTGAAATTCGGAGAGCGCCGTTTGTGCAGTAGCAAAATTGACGCCCAGAAAATCGGCCACCGCCAGCACGGCGAGGGCGTTGAGCACATTGTGAGCACCCGGCATCGCCAGGGTCACCTCACCCAGCCGCTCGCCCCGCCGGAGCAGGGTAAAGCGTGAGGAGAGCGCTGAAAATGATATCTCGACAGCGCGATAGTCGGCCTGCTCGGCGAGGCCGTAGGTCACGAAGCGCTTTTCGATCTGCGGCAGAATCGACGCCACCTCAGCGTGGTCGAGACACAGCACCGCGAGGCCATAGAAGGGCACCTTATTGATAAAATCGACAAACGTTCGCTTGAGCGCATCGAGGGTGCCGTAGTGGTCGAGGTGCTCGGGATCGATGTTGGTGACCACCGCTAGTGTCGGAGAAAGCCGCAGGAAGGAGCCGTCCGATTCATCGGCTTCAGCCACCAGATACTCGCCCTGCCCGAGCCGCGCGTTCGAGCCGAGTGCATTCACCTTGCCGCCGATCACCGCCGTGGGATCGAGCCGGGCTGCATGGAGTACCGTGGCCACTAACGAAGTCGTGGTGGTCTTACCGTGCGAGCCCGCGACCGCCACGCCATATTTCATCCGCATCAGTTCGCCGAGCATTTCGGCGCGCGGGATCACCGGAATTGCACGGCGGCGTGCCTCCTCGACTTCGGGATTGGAGGGTTTCACCGCGCTCGAGATCACCACCACATCGGCGTCGCCCACATGCTCCGCCGCGTGGCCGATGCGCACCTGCCCGCCCAGCCCCGCGAGCCGCCGCATGGTGTCCGAGTCTTTGAGATCGCTGCCCGATACGTGGTAACCCAAATTGAGCAGCACCTCGGCGATCCCCGACATGCCGATGCCGCCGATGCCCACGAAGTGGACGGTGAGATCGCGGCGTTGATGGAACATCCGGCTCATGGGGAAGCTAGTCTTTCCAATTCATCGGCGATGGCGCGGGCGGCATCCGGCCGACCGAGACTACGTGATGCGGCTGCCATTTCGCTAGCCCGTTTTGGATCCTGCAACAGCCCATCGATCGCCTGTGCGAGCTCTTCCGATGCGAGTCCCGGTTGGGAAAACATCAGAGCTGCTCCCGCGTCGGCCAGTGATCGAGCGTTGGCCGTCTGATGATCATCGGCAGCAAAGGGGAATGGAATGAGGATCGCGGGGCGACCGATCGCGGTCAGCTCCGCCAGCGTGGTGGCACCGGCACGACAGACCACGAGCTCAGCGGAGCGATAGGCCGCCGCCATATCCTCGATGAAATCGCGAACCTCAGCGTTGATCGAGCGCTCCCGGTAAGCGACTTCGACCTGAGCGCGATCGGCCGCTCCGGTCTGATGAAGGATCTTGGGCCGACTCCTGAGGAGTGGAGCCGCCATGACCATCAACTGATTGATGGCATGCGCCCCCTGTGAACCACCGCACACGAAAACCATGGGCGGAGATGG
>JAHFDT010000198.1 GCA_023248875.1 Myxococcales bacterium
AGGGGCCCCGGCGAGCTTTGCTCGACGGGGAGAGGCGGCACGCCTCTCCCTCGATCGACTAGCAGGCGGCATTCACTGGCTTGGTTTTTTGTGCTCATTTGAGTTTTTCAACAGCCTGCGAGGAGGTGTGCGCCGACGCGCGTCGCCAGTGCCATGATAGTCACCTGGGGATTGACGCCGATGGGGCCAGGGAAGATCGATGCGTCGGCAATGTATAGCCCTCTGACATCATGCGTCTCACCCCAGGGATCGACCACCGAGGAGCGAGGATCGATCCCCATCCGGCAGGTGCCCATGGCGTGCACGGTCATGCTTTCGATATCTGCAGCGCGGATCAGCGTGCGGTAGAGCTTGGGAATTTCATCGGGAGAATCGATGTGCTCGAGTGGGGCAAAGGGGAGCAGCACCCGGCGCGCGCCGGAAGCGAAGAGCACCTCTGAGAGCAGAGCGATGCCGCGGATCGCTGTGGCCACATCGCGCGGCGAAAAATCGTAGCGCATGCTGGCTTCGCCAAATGCGTCGACGCTGACCCGCCCAGCGTGGGTATCCTCGATGAGGACGCCCGCGGCCACCATGCGGTTGTAGTCCTTCATGACGGCGAGTGACTCGGCACCGAGATAGGGCATGGCCATCGCCAATAGGCCAGGCGGCACCATGGTGGTGGTCATCATGATGCCCTCGTCGAGAAACTCGCGGATCTGGTAGCCCTGGATGGTGCCCTTCCAGCCGAGGACGTCGTGGTCGTAGATGCCGATCGCCTTGGCATTAGGATGGCACAGGAAGTTTCTCCCCACCTGGCCGGAGGAGTTGGCAGTGCGATTCTTGATCAGGAAGAGTGGCGTCTGGATCGCACCTGCCGCGAGGATGACCATTTTTGCGTGTACCGTCAGCTGGCTGCCGCGCTGGCCAGTCTCGGGATCGCGAAATCGTCCGACGATTCCGATCGCACGAGCTCCCTTCGTGAGCAGCTTCTCGGCGCGGCAGCCGGGGTAGAGACGGGCGCCGCGGGCGAGGGCACGCGGGATGTAGCTGACCAGTGTCGACTGCTTGGCTCCCGTCGGGCAGCCGAAGATGCAGTTATTGGTGCCAGCGCAATGCTTCTGACTGCGCTGCACGGGGATATAGCGGTGGCCGAGCCGCTCGGCGCCGAGGCGTAAGAGTTCGACATCCTCGCCGAGCGATTCGGGATCCTGCGGCGCGACGTGGATGCGCTCCTCGACCTTGGCAAAAAATGGCTCGAGCTTCTCGGGGGTGAGATCGGCGAGGCCCTGCTCCCATACCCAGCGCTGCAGGATTTTTTCGGGCGTCCGCCATGAGAGGGCCCCATTGATGACGGTCGATCCGCCGACACAGCGCCCTTCGCTGAAAATGATGTTGGGCGTGCCGCGGATGACGGCTGTGCCGGCATTGCGGTAGAGCTTGCGGATCATGGCAGGGCCGTCGAAGCCAAAGTCCTTCGTCGTGTAGTGGCCGCCCTCCTCGAGCAGAATGACGCTCAGCCCACCCTCGGCCAGCTCGGCAGCGATCGCGCCACCTCCGGCACCGGTGCCGACGACGACGGCGTCCGCCTCCTCGACGCAGTCAGAGCGTGTGGCCATAACGCTTCAGTCGCTCGGCAGTGACCCGCTCCGCGTGCTCGTCCGGGAGGTAGCCAACGAACTTTGCCACCACGGGATCGCTGTAGTAGGCGAATAGCATGAGCCCTTTGACCCCTTTGATGAGATCGCGCCGCAACATCCAGGGTGCGTGCACCCAAGACTGGACATAGCGCTGACGCGCAGAGAGCGTTAGGCCCGAGAAACGGTGCCACGAAAAGCCCCACAGCCATGTCCCATATTCCAACAGCCGAAGTCCGATGGGGAAGGCGAGCTGCAAGAGGCGCGGCATCTCTGCCACCATCTGGTCGAGGAAGTCGACCAGCGGTTCGGGCGCGAAGGGCAGGGCTGGATCGCGCGGCATCACCACTTCGGCGAGTGCCCGCAGGATCCGTCGCGAGCTCGTACCGAGGTGGCGCCGGTGAGCCGCAATGGACATGACGGGCAGTATACCCTACGCCGCCTCGATGAAGAGGGGGACGAACAGAGCGACTGCATTGCGAAGCAGCCCGATCAGCGGTTCAGCGGTCAGCCGAAATACGCGTTGTCGCGGGTCGGTGGGTACAATATCTTGTCCCAAATGCGAGCGCTTCGAGAGCGCTTCCCGTGGCTTCCCTTAGGATCCTTTCCGACCCGGGTGGTGCGCGCAGAGGGTTTTCCAGACACTGAATTGTGGCTGAAACGCGACGACGAGAGCGGGCCGCTCTATGGCGGCAATAAGGTTCGCAAGCTCGAATATCTACTGGGAGAGGCACAGGCCCGCGGCGCGAAGCGGCTGGTTACCATCGGTGGTTATGGATCGCACCACGTGTTGGCGACGGGCATCCTGGGGCGTGCGGCCGGATTTGAGGTGGAGGCGGTAGTCTTTCCGCAGCCGATCACGGACCATGTTCGCGAGACGGTCACCGCAGGTGCCGCCGCGGGCATTCATTATCATGCGTCGGCGAGCTATTGGGATCTTCTCCCTCGCATCGTCAGGCAGCGCTGGCGCAGGGGCAGCCATTGGGTGGCACCCGGTGGCTCTTCGCCCATCGGAACAATGGGATACGTCTCGGCTGGACTGGAGCTGGCCGGGCAGGTGGCTCGCAGCGAGTGTCCGGCGCCGGATGTCATCTATGTGGCGCTGGGATCGTGCGGCACTGCGGCTGGTTTATGGCTGGGGTTACAGCTGGCGGGGCTTCGCTGCCGCGTCGTGGCGGTTCGGGTGGTCGACCGGTGGGTGGCCAATCGGTCGGCCACGTTGCGACTGGGACACGCGACGGCGCGCCTCATCGACGAACCTTGTGCACTCGATCCGGATCTTCTCACCGTCGATCATCGTTTTTTTGGAGGGGCCTACGGTCGAGTGACCGATGCGGCCGGGACGGCGGTAGAGCGAGGGCGAGAGCTGGGCCTGGTGCTCGAGACGACCTATACGGGCAAGGCGTTCGCGGCTCTGCTAGCCGACGTCGAGGCCGGGCGGCTCGCCGGAAAGCGGGCGCTGTTCTGGAATACTTTCAGTTCGGTACCCCTTCCGCGAGGAACGCGGGAGGGGCTTCCCCCGCGGCTGGCTAGACTATAGTTTCTGACGCGCTGAAAAGAGTGGTTTAAAACTCAGTGTCCCGAATTCGATCGGGATCGATTTGCGCCAATGTGGCCAGTTCGGCTCCGGTGGGAGCAGGAGTGCGGGGCGTCGAGTCGTCGACAGCGATAGAGAATCCGGTCGCGGCGCTGAGGTTCGCGGGAGTGACGCCGGAATGGAGGCTCTCCACTGCGAGCTGTTCTGAGATCCGACGAAACACGCACAGTGGGGTCACGACGCGATCGACGTGGCCGGCGGCGGTAACGAAGGGGAGAGCATCGACAAAGGTGCGGCGATCGTGGCGGGTGCGCCAGAGAATGGTGCGGCGGGCAGTGGGCATGAGCGCGGCCGATCCCGCGCCGCCGGGCAAGCGCACTCCAGGCACCATCGACAAGTTGATCCTACCGGCGCGATCGATCTGCACGCCGCTGAGGAACACGGTGTCGAGGCGGCCGCGCGCGGCGAGATCGAAGAGATCGGTCAGCGTCACCTGGGCGGGGGCGCCACGGGCGAGGGCTGCATCGACGGTGGAGCGCGGCAGGTGGGTGGGGCGCGCTCCCACGGCGCCGGTGATGTTGAGGTAGGTGAGGTGTGGGGCGTGGAGGCGTCGGGCGAGCAGAATCGCCACCATCGGCAGCGGCGAAGCGACCCCATGGAAGACGGTTTCACCATCGCGTAGAAGGCGGGCCATAACGATGGCCATGAGATCGGCCGCTTTCACCATCGCAAGCGTTCGGCGAGAAAACCTGCGACCGCATCAGCATCGCTGGCGATCGCGGCAAAGGCGGTCAGGAAGTCGAGGTCGTAGGAGTACTCGCCAGGACAGGCGAGCGGCCAGGCACCGTGGGGTAGTTCGACCACCGCATCGACCTCGAAGCGCGGGATGGTCGCGCGATCGGGACGCTCGGCCAAGAGCTGTTCATCAACGATCCGTTCGCACGTCAGGATGACTTTGCGGGCGGCGCTCGCCATCAGAGCGTCTTCGAAACGCGCGCCGAAGATGGCGCCATCTCCTTCGGTATCGGCCTCGTGAACGTGGATCAGCGCCACGTCGGGGCTGAGCGCAGGGATGGTGACGACGACGCCTTCGCCGTAAGGGTTCGCAATTCGCTGAAAACCACGGGCAGCGATGAGGTCGGATCCTTCCAGACTGGCGATCGGCATAAACGGCACGCCCTGTGCGGCAGCGCGCAAGGCGGCGATCACGGTGTAGCAGGAGTGCTCGTGGGCTTCGACCTGGCCGCTTTCGACCGAGCGCCGGTAGCCACGTGCCAGGCCGAGGACATTCTCATAGCCCACGTAGCCGGCCTCGACCGCGCGGGCGGAGCCGGTCGCACACAGCAGATCGAGATCGTACGAACCGGCCGTCTTGACGAGCGTCAGATTCCGTCGGCCCTGGCGAACCAATTCGTGGAGCAGGGCGCAGGGGGCGCGGTGGAGAGTATTGCCACCGATGGCGATTCGGTCGCCGTCGCGGACCAGGGCCGCTGCCTTCGTGAGCGATACGATCTTGCTCATGTCGACCAGACTTCGTCGACGGTAGTGAGCACCATCGCCAGGAGTAGCGAGTAGATCACTTCGCCTTCGGCCGCGGTGGCCTCGGCGGGCTCGCCAAAATAGGCGCGATCGGCGCCAGCCTCGATGAAGGTCTTGGCGCCGGTTCGCATCGCTTGTGCGAGATCGATCGGCTGGGGCGGCAGAAGGCTGCGGGCGGGATGGACCCGCTCGGGGCAGACGGCCAGCACGAGCGAGGTTTCGTAGCGCCCCGCATGGCAGGCGCCCCGCTTGAACTCCTCGGTCAGCGTACGTGCCCAACGCCGTTCGGTGCAATCGGGAAAAGCGACCTGGGTACCACCATCGTCGAGCACGCGGGTGCAGGCGCGACGAAGAGTCTCGATGTGAGCGGGCTCGAGATGGCTATTGATGAGGCAGATGCGGCGAAAGCCCTGGCGCTGGAGCGCACGACAGATTTCAGCAATGAGTGTGATGGCCGCGTCGGGCGGGATGGAAACGGTTCCAACAAAGGGTGCGGCATATTCAGTGACGGAGTAGGCGATCGAGGGCGCGATCAAGGCCGACCGGCCCTGACTCTTGATCGCGGTCACGGTACGCTTGGCCAGCTCCTCGGAGATGATCACATCGGTGTTGAGCGGAAGATGGGGGCCGTGGGCTTCGGTCGATCCGACGGGCACCAGCACGATCGCATCGGTTTGTGCGGCCGCCTGCTCGTAGGTCAGCTCCGCGAGCTTCACTGGGTCAGGCTCTTGCGCAGGATCTTGCCGCGGTCGGAGCGGGGCAGGGCGGTAACGAATTCGATTCGGCGCGGTGCCTTGTAGTGCGCCAATTCGGATCGAGCGTGCTCGATGAGAGATCTCGCCAGCGCTTCGCAGGGAGCAGCGGGCGGCCGGACGACCACATAGGCGATCGGCTTGACGAGCTTCTCCTCATCCTCGTAGCCAGCGACTGCTGTTTCGAGTACGGCCGGATGGCGCTGTAGACAGCTTTCGACCTCGACGGGTGAGACGAAGATGCCGCCCACTTTCAGGAGATCGTCGGCGCGGCCAGCGTAGTAGAAGTAGCCCTCGCGATCGCGGTGGAAGAGATCGCCCGAGACCACCCAGTCGCCGCGCAGTACCTGTTTGGATTTCTCATGCGCCTGCCAGTAGCAGAGCGCCGCGGAATCGCCCTTGACCCAGAGGGTACCGATCTCGCCGGGTGCCACCTCCTGTCCCGCTTCGTCGACGATGCGGGCTTCATAACCGGGCACCAGCTGACCGAGTGAGCCAGGGCGGACTTGGCTGAAGCGGTTGGAGATGTAGATGTGGAACAGTTCGGCAGAGCCGATGCCGTCGAGGATTTCGACGCCAAAACGGGCGCGCCAGCGGCGGTAGAGCTCTTCGGGGAGCGCTTCGCCCGCCGAGATGCAGACGCGCAGAGAGGCGAGCGCCTGGGGATCGGTTTCAGCGGCTGTCATCTTATTGATCATCGTCGGCACCGAGGTCAGCACGGTGGCGCGATGGCGAACGATCAATTCGAAAAGCCGCTCGGGCGTGGAGCGATCGCGGAACAGTACAGCGGTCGCACCCACGGCCAAGGGGAACATGAGGTTGGCGCCGGTGGCGTAACCGAAAAAGAGTTTGGGGACAGCGATGCAAACATCGCCTTCCGAAATCCCGAGCACCTGTTTGGCGTAGCACTCGGTGTTGAATGGGAAATCGTGGTGGAAGTGGACAGCAGCCTTGGGCGTGCCGGTGGATCCCGAGGTAAAGAGCCACACCGCTGGATCATCGCGGGAGGTGTCGTAGGTGGGAAACTCGGGGTCGGCTTCTGCCAGCGCTTGGTCCCAAGACTCGCCGGCAATGACGGTGTGGCAGATCGCGCGGTGGGCGGCGAGCGTCGGTGTGATTCGATCGATCAAGGCACGATCGGCGAGGAGGGCCCGGCAGCGGGTGTAGCCGAGGTAGTGATCGTAGTCGCCGTCTGGCAGCTCGGGGTTGACCATCGCTACGACTGCGCCGACTTTGAGTACACCGAAAAATGCCGCCGCAAATTCAACCGAATCGGAAAGGCCGATGAGAACACGATCCTCCGGGCGAACGCCGCGCGACCAGAGCGCTGAGGCGACGCGATTGGCGAGCGCCTGGACTTCAGAATACGTGTAGCGGCCGCGGTCATCGATGATGGCGGTGCGATCGCCGCTCCCCTCGGCGATGCGATCGTCGAGAAAGTAGCGCGCCATATTGAAATGTTCAGGGAAACTCACTTGTCCTTGATCAGTAACCGATCGACCGGCTTGCCACCGATGAGGTGAGATTCGACGATCTCCGGAACATCGTTCACCGTGACGCCGCCGTACCAGACCTGCTCGGGATAGACGACGCAGGTGACGCCATATGCGCACTGGTCGAGACAGCCGGCGGAATTGGCGCGCAGGGTGCCTTTGAGGCCACGTTCGTAAAGCTCGCGCTTGAACGCTTCGCGGACCGCTACGGAACCTTTGTCGGCGCAGCATCCCTTGGGGTGGCCGGGCGGGCGCTGGTTGGTGCAAACAAAGATGTGTCGATCCAAATGGGGCATGGCAGGGTGGTACCGCGTTCCTAGTCCGTTTTCAACGCAGCCAGGAGTTCACGCGCGATGATCAACTTCTGGATTTCGCTGGTGCCTTCGTAGATCCGCAGGCCGCGGATCTCGCGGTAGAGCCGCTCGGTGGGATGGTTGCGCACGACGCCGAGTCCACCGTGGAGCTGGAGGGCGCGGTCGATGATGCGCTGGGCCGCTTCGGTGGCAAAGAGTTTGGCCATGGCCACTTCGCGGGTGGCGCGCGCGCCCGCATCACTGCGTTCTGCCGCCTTGGCCAC
>JAHFDT010000022.1:0-26920 GCA_023248875.1 Myxococcales bacterium
CGGCGGTCTCAAGGATCTCGATACGGAAAACCCCGAGGTGCAAGAGGCGCTCATCCGCGTCTACAGCGACTGGATCGATAAGGCCGACTTCGACGGCTTTCGCATCGACACCGTCAAGCACATCAGCCATGGCTTTTGGCAGAGGTTCTGTTCGGCGATCCGGCAGCACTGCGGCACGATCGGAAAGAAGAACTTCCTGCAATTTGGCGAGGCCTTCGACGGTGACGACTCCCTGATCTCAACTTACACGCAGAACGGCGAGCTCGATTCGCTCTTCTTCTTTCCGCAAAAGTTCGCAGTGATCGACCGCGTGATCAAACATGGCCAAGAGGGTACGGTGGCGATCGAAAAGCAGTTTAATACCCTGAGAACGCTCTACGGCGGAGCGCCCAACCCCGGTGGTCTCGGGTCGTCGGCGCAGCAGATCATGGTCAACTTTCTCGATAACCACGATGTGCCGCGCTTTCTCTACGACAAAGTGAGCGTACCGCCGCTGTCCCCGTGGGCGGCCCTGCACAATGCGCTCACCTTCATCTTTACGGAGCCGGGAATTCCCTGTCTCTACTACGGCACCGAGCAACAATTTCACGGCGGCAACGATCCGCGCAACCGGGAGCGGCTGTGGGACAGCGGCTTTGACGAGTTGGGGCCGACCTTTCGCTTCATCCAGCAGCTGGCGACGCTGCGTCAACGCTTCCGCCCGCTGCGGCGGGGTGAGTTGCAGATTCGCTGGTCGAGCGATCGCATCGGCGCGGAGGTGGACGCAGGGATCTTCGCCTTTGAGCGGGTCCTTGGCGAGCAGCGGGTACTGGTGGTGCTCAACGTGAGCGATGACCATGCCAGCATGACGCAGGCGCCGAATGGTGCGCGCATGGCCGTCGGGTTTGCGCCGGGAACGGAGCTGCACAACGTGCTCGACGACGAAGACCCGAACGACGGTGCGCTGGTGGCGCAGGATGGCACGGTGATGGTGAAGCTGCCGCCGCGTGGGCAGAAGGTGTTCGTGGCCTCAGCCGATCAGACGGGGATCCCTTGAGATGGCCGCCGTGGCGATTCGCGGGCTCGGCAAAGATGCAGCAGGCCAGGAGGGCCTGATCCCCATTCTCCACAACGTTTCGCTCGACGTGGCCGATGGGGAGCTGCTGGTGCTGGTGGGCCCCTCGGGGTGCGGCAAGTCGACCCTGTTGCGCTGCGTAGCAGGCCTCGAGTCGATCGAGCGCGGTGAGGTCCAGCTCGACGGCCGAAGGATCAATGAACTCGCTCCGGGCGCCCGCGATGTGGCGATGGTCTTTCAGTCTTATGCGCTCTATCCGCATCTGACCGTGCGGGAGAATTTGGCGTTTCCGCTACGCCTGCGAAAGGAGCCCGAATCGGAGATCGCCGCACGCGTCGCCGAAGCGCTCGAGCTGACGGGCATCAGCGCGCTCGTCGACCGTCGCCCCTCGCAGCTTTCGGGCGGCCAGCGGCAGCGCGTGGCGATCGGTCGAGCGCTGGTGCGACGGCCGCGTCTGTTTCTGTTCGACGAACCGCTCTCGAATCTCGACGCCTCGCTGCGCGCGCGGATGCGGGTGGAGCTCAAACGACTGCACGCGCGCCTCCGTGCCACGATGATCTATGTGACCCACGATCAGGTCGAAGCCATGACCCTGGCCGACCGGATCGCAGTGATGCGCTCGGGCCAAGTCGAGCAGGTGGGGACGCCTCGGGAGCTGTATGATCGTCCGGCCAACCTGTTTGTCGCGCGCTTTCTCGGCACTCCCGAGATCAATCTTGTTCCCGCCGAAGCACTGGGTGTTGTGGGTGCCACCACCCTGGGACTGCGGCCCGAGGATATCTATTTCGAGGATCGGGGACCGCTGGCGGGCACCGTCGAACTGGTCGAGGAGCTGGGCCGAACCTCGATCGTCCACCTTCTGGTGGGAGACCAGCGGATCGTGGCCCTGGTGGAATCGCCGCAGGCACCCCAGCCGGGAGTGGTCGCTTCGTTTCGCTGGGATCCCGAGCGGCTGCACCGCTTCGATCAGCACGAGCAGCGAATCGCATGATCGGGACACTCCTGCTCGCCGCCCAGGTGGTCCTTTGGCATAGCTATCGCGAAGACGAGCAGAGAGGGCTCGAGGCAGCGGTGGTGCAATGGAACCGCGGGCATCCCGATCAGGCGGTCGATCCGGTGGCGGTGCCCCACGATGGCTTTGCCTACAAGATCGAGGCGGCGATCCCTCACGGGCAGGGGCCAGATGTCTGGATTTTCGCGCACGAGAGGATCGCCGATTGGTCTCATGCGCAGCTGCTCATGCCGCTGTCGGGCGTCGACACCCAGCCGTTTTTGCCCGCGACCGTCGAATCGTTACGCCAGGGGGGCCAGCTCTACGGCCTGCCGCTCGCCTTCAAGACGCTGGCGCTCTACTGCCGCAGCGATCTTGTGCCGAAGCCCCCGACGACGATCGACGAGATCGACCCTTTTTGCCGGGCGCAGAGGTCTGCCGGGCGCTTCTGCCTCGCCTACGAGGCGGCGAGCTTCTACCACCACGCGCCCTGGCTGCATGGTGAAGGTGGAACCATTTTGGATCCCACGGGGCGGCCGCACCTCGCCACTGCGCCCGCGGTTCGCTCGCTCCGGTTTGTCCGAAAGCTGGTGGAACAGGGCTGGATCCCCGAAGAGACCACGGGCGCGCTGGTCGGTGAGCTCTTCAATCAGGGACGTGCCGCCTGCACCATCAACGGCCCCTGGTTTCGCGGCGAGATCCAGGCGGGGGTGGCGGTCACGGTTCTGCCGCTGCCGAAGCATTTGGCGACCGGTGTCCGTGCGGCCCCGTTGCTGACGGTGGAGGCGGGGCTCGTTTCGGCGCAGGCGCAGCGGCCAGAGGCAGCGCTCGCCTTCTTGGTATGGCTGGCAGGTCCCGAAGGTGCGCGGGTGCGTGCTCGCATAGGACATCAGCCGGTTGCGGTCAGCAGACTCTGGGAGGAGCCGGAACTTGCTAGCGATCCCCTTCTGACCCCGTTTCGCGCCCAGCTCGATGCCAGCGTACCGATGGTGAGTAGTCCAGCGATGCGGGCGACCTGGGAGCCGGCCCAGCAGGCGCTGCGGCGCGTGTTGCGGGGTGCGTTTGAACCAGAAGCGGCCTTGCGTGATGCCGATCGCCAGATCGCCTTGGCCCTAGCGCCCCGTCCACGGTCGGTGTCACCAATCCCCTACGTGTGGATCGGCGGAGCGGGTGCTCTGGCACTGCTTCTCTGGGCGGTGCGGCGTATGCGCCTGTCGCCGCGCGGGCCGGCGATCGCCTACGCCTACCTAGCGCCCTCGCTGCTGGCGCTGCTGCTCTTGGCTTTGGTGCCTTTTGCCGTGGGCGCTGGCATATCGCTCTTCGACTACGATGGAGCGACATGGCGCTTTGTCGGCGGAGCGCAGTTTCGGCAGATCCTCGCCAACCACGATCTCGGCGATCCCCTCAATTTCTATTTCACCCTCGCGATCACGCTCCTTTGGACCTTTGCCAATGTCACGCTCCACGTCGCGATCGGCGTCCTGTTGGCGCTACTGCTCCGCGATCCTTGGTTGCGGCTACGCGGCCTCTATCGGGTGCTGCTGGTGGTTCCCTGGGCAGTACCCAACTACATCACCGCGCTGATCTGGAAGGGGATGTTCCACCGCCAATTTGGCGCCATCAACCATCTGCTCGCCGTGCTGGGGATCGCGCCGGTTTCCTGGTTCTCCCATTTTTGGACCGCCTTTACCGCCAACCTCGTCACCAACGTTTGGCTCGGATTCCCCTTCATGATGGTGGTGACGCTGGGGGCGCTGGCCCGTCTGCCGAGGGAGCTGGAAGAGGCCGCACTGCTCGATGGCGCCAGCCGCGGCCAGCTGGTGCGTCGCATCATCCTGCCCTTCATCGCGCCACAACTCGTCCCGGCCGTGGTATTGGGCGCGGTCTGGACCTTCAATATGTTCAACGTGGTGTTCCTCGTCTCCAGCGGTGAGCCTGATGGCGCCACCGACATCTTGGTTTCGCAGGCCTACCGCTGGGCTTTTACCCGCGGCCATCGCTACGGCTACGCGGCAGCTTTCGCGGTCCTGATTTTCGTCGTGCTTTGGCTCCAGAGCCGCTGGGTGCGCCGGTTTCAGCGGGAGACAGCTTGAATGGTTTCGACGCCGAGAGAAGCATGAGGCGCATCGCTGTCCATTCGATCCTGATCGCCGTCTCGATCGGTGTGCTCTATCCCGTCCTCTGGGTGGTGAAGATGGCCTTCACTCCCTCGCAGACCTTTGCGGGTGCCAGCACCTCGTGGAACTTTCACCCTACGCTCGCCAACTTCCACGACGTAGTCTCCTCGCACGATCTGGCCGGGCGCTGGCTGTTCGGTCGCCAGCTGGCTAACTCGATAGTTGTCGCGTTCGCCGTCACCTTCGTCGGTTTGACGCTTTCCACCAGCGCCGCCTATGCGCTATCACGCTTTCGTTTTCGCGGCCGTGAGGCCTCTTTGCGGGCCTTTCTCATCAGTCAGATGTTTCCCGGCGTGGTGACTTCGATCCCGCTCTACGTGCTACTCGACCGATTGGGGCTGCTCAACCATCTGGCCGGTCTGGTACTGGTCTATGCGACGACCGCCGTGCCCTTTTGCGTATTCATGCTCAAGGGCTATTTCGATAGTCTGCCGCGCGAGCTCGAGGAGGCGGTGCTGCTCGATGGGGGAACCCACTTCGACGCCTTCTGGCGCGTGGCCCTACCGCTTGCCCGGCCGGCGCTGGCAGTCACCGCGCTCTTCTCCTTTTTGACCGCCTGGAACGAGTTCATTCTCGCCTACATCTTCATGAGCCAGCCCACCGCTTTCACCCTTCCAGTAGCCATCCAACGCTATGTCGGCGAGTACACCACCGAGTGGGGCCATTTCGCCGCTGCGGCCATCTTGGTCTCGCTGCCGGTGATGGTGCTCTTTTTCGCCCTGCAAAAGCATTTGGTGGGCGGGCTGACGGCGGGTGGGATCAAGGGGTAGCTCTTCGTACCCCCAAGAGCAGTACGAGGAAGAGGTTGCGGCCCTCGGGGTCGGATGGCCCCCTGGCAGCGGCGAGCCCGACGCTCGTGATCTGGGGATCCAGCAGGGTTTTCGAAGCGCTGAGCTCACGGATCTCAAGGCTGCGCAGGACGACGGTTCGAACGCTGTGAAACCGGCGGAGCTGCGGCATCGCTCGCTCGACCGGTTGGCTGGAGTGAGCGAGTGGTAGCGCTCCAGTGGCGAGTCCGTGCGAGACCTCTGCGGCCAAGCGATCGAGTTCAGTATCGCGGTCGGGATCGGGACTGCCGCCGCCTCGTCGGATCTCAGCGAGGCGTGCGCTCATCTCCTGAACTGCCATTTCGGGACGAAAAGGGTCGGGAGGTCGCAGGAAGAGTTGGGTGGCGTAGAGCTCCCGGATCTCTCCGGGCGAAAGCAGCACCGCGACGCCGACTCCGAAGCGGGTCACCTCTCGGTGGAGGAGGTTGCCCCGATGGCCGGGGCTTTCGAGAAAGCCCCGCTCGGCCTCGATCGGCGAGCGCGCTCGGCCGACGTTCTCTAGCACCAGGGCAGGGAGGATGTGGGCGCGCCGCAGACGATCTTCGGCGCTGCCAGTGCTAGACGAAACGTGGCCAAAGAAGTGGTGCTCGCGCATGTCGATCGAATGGGCGCGGGCCACCGCGGAGAGCGCGGGGTCGAAGGTGAGCGGCGGTAGGCCTGCGCGAGATCGGTCGGCCTGTACGAGTGCGACCAGCTGCGCCTCCGCATCGGGTGAGGTGCCGTCGCGATCGCTCCACGGGCGTTCTACTGCAGCGGTGTCGGGCGCCGCGCTTTCGGTACCGCATTGGATGGGAAAATTGGCTAGAACCGCGGGGCCAAATCGATCTTCGGCAGTGATCTCGATCTGAAAGCGCCCGATTGCGGGCAGGCAGGCCATATGGACCTCGAACCGTCCGTCGGGAGACATGGCGATGGGCTGCTTCGCCACGTTGCCATCGGGGCGCGTGAGGTAGAGCGAAGGATGGACGTAGGGGGCAAGAATGCGGCCCACGAGGTCGACCGATCCAGCCGCAGGAAGGCGACGGCTGACCGGCCGTAGCTCGAGGAAGGTCTCCTGGAGGCCGAGGAGCAGGTGCAATTCGCCCCCTCTGCGGCCAATGGCGACACCGAGGCGGCGATAGCGCCCGCTCGACAGTACGCTCGGTAGCCGCCCGCTCAATTCGTGCAGCAGCCCCGTCTCGTCCGCACTCCCTCCGGAGCCAAAGAGCAGATGGGGCGAAGGCTCGACGATACCGTAGCGGTAGAGGACGCGCTGGACGAGCTCAGCGGGCGGCGGCTGATCGGTGGTCGTCTTATCGAGCAGTAGGTTCAGCGCGGCGTCGAGGCGCGCATCCGATTGGGGAGGAGCCTGTCCGGTAGCGATGGCCAGGCGCACGACCTGATCGGAGATACGGCCGTGGAAGGCCGAGCGAGGGATCTCGGGAAGTGGATCGTTGTAGCGGAGCACCGGCTCCTCGGCATGGAGCAGACGGGCGGCTAGCAGCAGAGCGATAGGCCCACGCACGCCGCCATTGTAGCAGTTGACGCCGAGCGGCGCGCCGGTGAGCATGGTGACATGCTCGATCCCTCCTGCACGGTTTTCGCCTCGCCGATCGGGCCGATTCGGATCTCGTGGAGCGAGCGGGGGATCGATCGTGTGGAGATCGGTGTGGCGATGGCGAAACAGGTTGTCCCGCTGCCGCTCTGGGTGGCCACCGCCCAGGACGCGATCCTGCGGCATCTCGCCGGCGACTCGAATACGTTCGCCGAGGTACCGCTCGATCTCGAGGGCGTACTGAAATTTCATCGACGCGTCTACCGGGCTACGCAGAAGATCCCTGTGGGAACCACCGAGAGCTATGGCGGGCTGGCATGTCGGTTGGGGAAGCCAGGCGCGGCCCGTGCGGTCGGGCAAGCCCTGGCCCGCAATCCCCTGCCGATCCTGGTGCCGTGCCATCGAGTCCTGGCGGCCGGCGGCCGTCCGGGGGGCTTCACCGCGCAGGGCGGTCTTCGTACCAAAGCGGCACTCCTCGAACGCGAGGGGGTTACGCTAAGGCTCTGAGCCCGTCGTGGTTGGTCAGAATCACCTTTCGCCCATCGGTGTCGATGAGCCCTTTGCGCTTGAACTGCGAAAGGGTGAGCGACACTGTCTCCCGGGTCGAACCGATCAGATTGGCCATCTCCTGATGGGTGATCTTGTGATCCACCAAAGTTCCACGTCGCTCGGCGATGCCAAATTCGCCGCCCAGGTGCAGGAGCAGGTCGGCCAGCTTGGATGTGACATCCTTGAAGATCAGCGCCTCTACCTTGTTTTCGATCTTGCGGCGGCGCTGCGCCAAAATGGTCGTCAGGCGAAAACCCACCATCCCTTGGCGCTGGAGCACTGACTCGAACAGCTCCCGATCAATTTCGATCAGCAGCGCATTCTCCATGGTTTCGGCCATCTCCTCGCGTGGCTGCCCGCCGGCAAGGACGAGCTCGCCGAAGATTTCGCCGGCCGCGCAGTAGGCGAGCGTGAGCTCCTTGCCATCGCGCGACACCTTGGAGATCTTGACGCGCCCTTGCACGACGAAGAACACCGACTGGCCCGGATCGCCAGGGAGATAGACGACGCGGCGCCTGCGGAGCTCGACGAGTTGCACCTGGCCGGCGAGGCGCTGGAGGACGTCGAGAGGGACGTTCTCCAGGAGGGGAATCCTGCGCAGTTGCGCCAGCGCACGCTTTTCGTCCACCTTGCTATCCGCTGTGGCCTTCCCCGTCATTGCGGACCGAACCTAGTCGATCCCCGGGGGCGGAGCAAGGGTGAGGGCTTTTGACTGTCGCACCAGGTGCAACCCTGCGACGAGACTGGCTACTGCACCCGCGGTGAGAAGTAGCCCCCAGGGAGAGTCGAGCTGGGGACTATCCTCGTGACCGTGGCGCACCAGACAGACGACGAGGGCATTGTGGGTAGCGTGCATGGCCATGGCCGGCAGGGCGGAACGAGCGGGCAGCGCGAGAAGGCTCGCCAGGAGGCCGAGGCAGGCGGTGGGAAGGAACTTGTGGAGATCGAGATGGAACAGACCAAAAGCGAAGGCGCTCGCGAGGGCTGCCGAGGTAGGGCCCCACCGGCGCCAACTCGTAAGCAGCACGCCGCGGAAGAGCAGCTCCTCGCAGACAGCGGGCACGAGTGCGAGTGCGGTCAGATCGATCCCCAACGGTCGCAACCCGTTTTCGGGCACGATGAGGCGCCGCAGATCTTCGCGTAGGGTGGGTGGGAGCGGCGCGATCGGCTCGACCAGGGCTGCGACCAGGTGAAATCCACCCAGGCCGGCGAGGGCTCCTCCGCAGAGGGCGCGTCCGCCCGGCCAGCGCAGGCCCAGGCTCGAGGAAGACAATCCTTGGCGTCGGGCCGCCAGCAGCACCGGCAGGGCAATGACGAACAGCTCGCTGCCGACCAGTCCGCCGAGACCTCCGCTCCGCTGGAACCAGCTTCCTACAGTGATGAGCAAACCAAGGATGCCGAAGAAAAGAAAAACCGCCGAGCGTGGAGTCACAGAACTCGCTTGAGGTACTTTCCCGTATGCGAGCCTGCGACGCGGGTGATGTCCTCGGGGGTGCCGGCCGCCACGACCTGCCCGCCGCCGCTCCCCCCCTCGGGGCCGAGGTCGATCACATAGTCGGCGGTCTTGATGACGTCTAGATTGTGCTCGATCACGATCACGGTATTGCCCTGTTCTACCAACTGATTGAGCACGGCCAACAGCTGACGGATGTCATCGAAGTGCAGCCCAGTAGTCGGCTCGTCGAGGATGTAGACGGTGCGGCCGGTGCCCTTCCTGGCGAGCTCCTTGGAGAGTTTGATGCGCTGGGCTTCGCCACCCGAAAGCGTAGTGGCCGACTGCCCGAGCGTAATATAGCCGAGGCCCACCTCTCGCAGCGTCTCCAGCTTTTGCCGCACCTTGGGAACGTGGGCCAGGAATTCGGTCGCCTGGGCCACGGTCATGTCGAGCACATCGGCGATCGAGGCGCCTTTGTATTTGACCTCGAGCGTCTCCCGGTTGTAGCGGCGCCCCTCGCACGCTTCGCACTGAACGTAGATATCGGGCAGAAAGTGCATCTCGATCCGCAAGATCCCGTCGCCTTGGCAGGCTTCGCAGCGGCCGCCCTTGACGTTGAAGCTGTAGCGCCCTGGACGGTAGCCGCGCGTTTTTGATTCCGGCAGGCCAGCGAAGAGGTCGCGGATGGGGGTGAAGACGCCCGTATAGGTGGCCGGATTGGAGCGCGGCGTGCGACCGATGGGCGACTGGTCGATGTCGATCACCTTGTCGACGTGGTGGAGCCCATCGACACCGTCATGCGGTTCGGCCAGGCGTCCTTTGGCGTAGTTGAGGCGCGTCTCGAGCTCGCGCAGTAGAGTGTCGATCACTAGGGTCGACTTGCCGGAGCCCGAGACACCCGTGACACAGGTGAGTACACCAACGGGAAACCGTCCGGTGATCTGGCGCAGATTGTGGCCGCGCGCGTTGCGGACCGTCATCCAGCGATTCTGCGACTGCCGGCGATACTCCGGCACTGGGATCTTCTTGCGGCCGGACAGGTAGGCGCCCGTCAGGGAGCTGGTGGACGAAGCGATCTCCTCGGGCGTGCCCGAAGCGACGATGCGCCCGCCATGCACACCAGCGCGCGGCCCCATATCGACCACATAGTCGGCGGCTCGGATGGTCTCCTCATCGTGCTCGACGACCAGCACCGAGTTGCCCATATCGCGCAGCCGAAACAGCGTCTCGAGTAGGCGCGCGTTGTCGCGCTGGTGCAGACCGATTGAAGGCTCGTCGAGGATGTAGAGTACACCTACCAAACTCGAACCGATTTGGGTCGCCAAGCGAATGCGTTGCCCCTCTCCGCCCGAAAGCGTCGCCGCCGTGCGGTCGAGTGTGAGGTAGTCGAGGCCGACATTGACCAGAAAGCCCAGGCGGTCGACGATCTCGCGGAGGATCCGCTCGGCGATTTCCTTTTCGCGTTTGGTGAGGCTGAGATCCTTGAAGAAACGGTGCAGATCTTTGAGCCCCATTCCCGCTAGCTCGTGAATCGCCCGCTCACCGATCTTGACGAAGCGTGCCTCCTTGCGCAGCCGCGTGCCTTGGCACTCCTCGCACGGGGACTGGTTCATGTAGCGGTGGAATTCGTCGTAGGCCGCTTCGAAGCCATCCTCGCCGCTCGCCTGACCCTGTTCGCGCCGGCGCCGCTCGTATTCCGAGAGACGGCGCTCGAGATTTTCGAGCACGCCCTCGAACTCTTTCCGGTAGTTCTGCCGCTTGCCGTTTTTTTCGAACCAGAATTCGACCTCTTCCCCCTTCGAACCGCGCAGCAGGATCTCTTTGGCCGAGCTTGGCAGGTCCTTCCAGGGGGCGAGCATATCGAACTTGAAATGTGCGGCGAGCGCTTCGAGGATGATTTGGTAGAAGGGGCCGTTGCGCTTTTCCCAAGGATCGATTGCCCCATCGCGCAACGAGAGGGTTTCGTCCGGGACAATCAGATCGGGATCGAAAAACAGGCGCGCGCCAATGCCATCGCAACTGGGGCAGGCGCCCTGCGGATTATTGAACGAGAAGAGGCGCGGTGTGATCTCTGGATAAGAGGTGCCGCAGCGGATGCAGGCAAACTTCTCCGAAAAGAGCAGGTCAGCCCCTTCGAGCGGGGACACTTTGACGATGCCGCCTGATAGCTGGGCGGCGAGCTCGACTGAATCGGTCAGCCGCTGTCGCACTGCATCGAGCGGGGCTTTCAGCACCAACCGATCGATGTAGACCTCGATGGTGTGGCGTTTGTTCTTGTCGATCTTGATGGGATCCGCCAGATCTTTCAGCTCACCGTCGACGCTGACGCGCACGAAACCCTTCTTGCGCAACTCGTCGAGCTCCTGCTTGTACTCGCCCTTGCGATCGCGCACGATCGGCGAGAGCACGCTGAAGCGCGTCCCTTCGGACAGCGTCAGGATCTGATCCACCATCTGCTGCACTGTCTGCGACGAAATCGGCTCACCGCACTGCCAGCAGTGGATCCTCCCCACGCGGGCGTACAGCAGGCGGAGATAGTCGTAGATCTCCGTGACCGTTCCGACGGTAGAGCGCGGATTGCGCGAAGTCGATTTCTGTTCGATCGAAATCGCCGGTGACAACCCCTCGATCGAATCGAGATCGGGTTTTCCCATCTGCTCCAGAAACTGTCGGGCATAGGCCGAAAGCGATTCGACGTACCGACGCTGCCCCTCGGCGTAGATAGTGTCGAAGGCGAGGGAAGACTTTCCGGAGCCGGAGAGGCCGGTGATCACTACCAGTTTGTCGCGTGGCAGCTCAACGTCGATATTCTTGAGGTTGTGCTCCCGTGCTCCCCGAATGATGATCTTCTTCAACGATGACCCTCGATCCCTTTACGTGCGAACTGGGCGCGACATCATAGCACGAGCACTGGTTGTTTGGTGAGCACTCCAATCGGGCGCCTTGGCCTCGATTCGCGCTGGGAATAAGAATCTGACATAATCAGAAAAATGGCCGAGCGTGAGATTGGATCGATGGACTTGGCGGATGCCGTCGCCGAGTTCCGCGAGCTCGACCAACGACGCACCGCTGGCCCTCTCGCGCCTCACGAGGAGGAGCGCTACCAGACGCTCTTTCTGCGTCTCTCCGATGAGCTTTCCGGCAACGAGCGGCGGCGCCAATTCGAGGGGCGGCGATCGCTGCGCGTGCTGTGTAAACTGGAAGTGGTGCTTCGCACCTCCGATGGCGGCGAGCGGATGGCGAAGTGCGCTAATTTTGGTGGCGGCGGGTGCGCGGTTCGTTCGGCCGAACTGTTTCCCATGGGATCGACCGTCGCCATCGACGGCGTATTGATGACCGGCATTCGCTACCCGCTTAGCTGCAGCGCTGCCATCGTATGGGCGCGACCGCTGACGGGAGGGCCGAATCACGATTACGGGCTCCAATTTGCAGTCGCCACGCCGGAGATCCGCGAGCAGGTGGAGCACATCTTCTACCGTGCGGTCGATCTGTTCCTCAAGCGGCGGCTGTTCGATGCGAGCAGCCGCACGATCCACTGGAAGAAATAGTCGACGGCTAAGGAGCGACGACTTTCCCGCTGTGCTAGGATCCCGGCGTGTCACCCTTTCGGCGGTGGATCGCGCTGGGGATCGGTGGGGCGATCGGCCTGTTCGGGATCGTCTACACCGCCGTCTATCTGAGCTGGAACGATGCGGCGATGGGGCGGTTTGTTTCCACTGCGGTATCGCAGCCACTCCGGGGATCGGGCGGTTCCAGCCATCAGGCCCTGGTGATCGAGCGAATCCACTACCCCTACTGGGGCTCGCTAAAGTCCCTCCTCCTCGGTGGTGCTGCCACGGTGGAGGCATGGTCGGGCACGGTCTATGACCCCGACGGTGCCGAGGTCATCCACGCGCCGCGCCTGCACTGCCGGGTCTGGATCGGCGAACTCGTGTGGGCGCAGGTTCGCTCACTGTTGGGGCGCTGGGATCTCGAGCTTCACTTCGCAGACGTAGAAATTCCGATGGCGCGCGCCCGGATTGGGCTCGACCACGATGGCAGGATCAACCTGGTCGACGCCTTCACCTCTCACCCAGGCCTGCCACCGGGGGATGGGGGAATGCGGATCCGCATCGACTCGATGCGGCTCGACGATGTCAGTTATGCGATGGCGATGCCGGGCTGGCACGGCGAGGCGGAGCATGCGTCCGCCTCAGCGCAGCTGACAATGTCGACTTTCCCGGAGGAGCAGGAGGCGCACAAACTGGCCTTCCATTTCCAGGTGACGCCCCTTTTTGCTCCCCGTGCTTCGCTGACGCTCGGCTCCTCGCCCGAGTTTGTTTTTCCGATCGAGCAGCTGGCACTGTCGCGGTTCGATGCGCTTGGGGCCGAGCGGCAGGATCTGCACTTTGAAGGCACCGCAACGACCCGCGGTGCGCCAGTGGCGATCGCCGGTCGGCTGCTCAATTACGCAAGCCAGGATACCGGAGTGGATCTGACGATCCGATTTCGCGATGGCTCTGGGCTCGTGAAGATGTTGCCAACGGGGCCGCTGCTCGGGGGCAGTCCACAGGGCGAGGTGTGGATCCACGGTCCGCTCGCCCATGTCCTGATGGAAGGTCGGATCGAGCAGGGCGAGGTGCATGTCGCGGGGGCACTCGGAACCGCAGCCGCGGCGCGGTTTCGCCTGCAGGCTGGCCAGCTCGCCCTGAGCGAGATCCGATCCGATGTCGCGGGCGGTATGGTGCGCGGCGATCTGACGGTCGACTTCAATCGCCTGGCTTGGTCGGGTAGTTTTTCGAGTGATCGCGTCGATCCAAACCGGCTGGGGCCGTTGGTTCCCCGCGCGATTGGGCGGGCGCTGACCGGTCGACTCGGCGGGCGTTTTCAGGTGAGCGCCAGCCTCATCCACCATCCCGAGCGGATCCATGTGCGCAAGCTGGATCTATCCATCGAGCGAGCGAAGCGCGATCTTCTACCGCGGCGGATTGCAGTCCAGGGGGCGGTCGAAGTCACGCCTCAAGCGATCGGCCTGGCTGGACTAAGTGTTTCGGGGGATGGCGTGACGGCGCAGGCGACGGGCACGATCGATCCACGCGGGCGAACGCTCGGCACCCTTCGCCTCGATTCGGACCATCTCGGGCAGCTACTTCACCGCATCGGCTTGGTGGTCGATATCGGGGGGCTCCACGCCTTGGCCAAGATCGACGGGCCGATCGCTGAGCCGCGGATCGATGGCACCCTCAGGGCGACGACCGTGGCGACCGGCAAACGGCTCTTTCCGAGCCTCGACGGTCATCTTCACCTCGAGCATGGCACGGTGGCGATCGATTCGCTGCGCGCCGGCGGGCCCCCAGGCGGTGAATTTGGCGGCGAGGTCTCGTTCGGCCTCTTCGAGGGGCGCTTCGACCGGCCGAGCCGGGATCCGAAGCTGCACGTGCATCTGACCACGCGCTCCCTGTCGCTTTCGGCCCTGACTGGCGTACCCTCGCTCACCGGCCAGGCGAGCGGCGAGCTTTCGCTGGACGGTACTCTGGCGCACCCGCACGGGCGGCTGGCGATCGAAGTCCCAGAGCTGCGCTGGTACGACGATCCCTACCGCAGCGGCTTGCTGGAAATGGCCATCGCGGATGGACGTTACCGCGTGGAACAGGCCCATCTCATCCGCGTGCAGGGGGGGCGGTTGTGGGGGGATGGAACGGTGGGACCGAGCGGCGCGCTCGATCTTCGTCTGCGCTCGGAAGATTTTCCGCTGGCGGCGCTGCCGCTGTTGCGGGGAGTGCCCGTCGCATGGGGGGGCACCCTGTCGGGATCGGTGCATATCGGAGGGGGTATCGAACGCTGGCTACCGAGCGGTGCGATCGAAGCCTGGGCCATCAAGGTGCGCGAGATCCTGCTCGGCGACGGCAAGCTAGACCTCTTGCCGGGCGACGATGCCATTCGCTTGTCGGGTGAGTTCTTCGAGCGCTTCAAGGTCGATGGGTTTCTACAGCTGCAGCCTCACATCGCCGTCAACGCGACCATTTCCTTCGAGGAGTTTCCTCTGGACGAGCTGATTCCGGAGCTCAAGAAGCTCGCCGAGGTCCATGGCATCGTTTCGGGCTTCGCGCGGGTTTCATTCGATGCTAGCACGGACCTGATGGTGGGTGAGCTGCGCCTGTCGAAGGTGGCGCTGGCGTTGTCGGGCGAGGAGGAGGGTGAGGAGCACGGCGGAGCGCGCTCGGCGGAATTCCACAACGAGGGCGACGTCATCATCGCCACCGACGGCAAGAAGCTCACCTTCGTGCAAGCCCATCTGCGCGGCACGCAGGCCGAAGGGAAGGGCGCCGATCCGGTGGGCGAGTTTCAGATCGCGGGCGACCTTTCGTCGGTCAATTCCAATCTCTCGGTGAAGGGGCATATCCAGTTGGAGCTGGTGGAATACTTTTTTGCCAACCTGTTCGCTCACACCCATGGCGACGCAGATGCCGATCTCACGATTCTAGGGCCCGCGGCACGGCCCCAGGTGCGCGGCCGGCTGATCCTCAACAACGCGGGGCTCAAACCGCGCGGGGCAGAGGGATTCATCGTTGCCAATGGGCCGGTACTGTTTGCGCCCGATATGGTGGGTCTGGGCGATGTCAAGGTACGGATGGAAGGAGCCGAGGCGATCCTGCGGGGGAGCGTCGCGCTTCGGGATTGGTCGCCGACCGATGTCGCGATCGGGATCGCCGGCGAGCTCTCCCCCACGCTGATTGCCTGGTTGTGGCCGGAGCATGTGGAAGAGGCGAGCGGACGAGTCGAGATCGATGCTCACTGGCGCGGGCGCTGGCCGTCGCTCATCGGCGATGGGGAAGCGCGGCTCCACGATCTGTTTCTGCATGAGAAACGTAGCGGGCGCGACCTGCGGATCACCGAAGGCACCCTGCGTTTCGAGGGCAGTGACCTGATCGTTGGGTGCGCTCCCGACCGTCACGATGCGCGCTGTCGTACCCTCTTGGCGAAAGTCGACGAGACGGGCGATCTGCGCGTCGACGGCTGGATCGGGCTGCCCAGCTTTCAGATCGGCCGGCTGGCGCTGCACTTTGCCGGGGACAATCTCGACTGGGCCAAACCGGGCGTCTTGTCGCTGACGGTGGCTCCCAAACTCGACCTGACTGGCGATGCAAATGGCCTGCACCTCGCCGGCACTATGACGCTGGTGTCCGGGCGTTATCAGCAGGAGTGGGAGGTCAAAAACCTCGTACCTCGCGCTCGGACCGCCGAGACCGAACCGCCGTTTTTCGTGGGCCTGCGTCTGCTCGAGCAACTCCAGCTGGATCTCACGCTCGTGTCGGCCGGGTCACTCACCATCAAGAACAACTTTGCCGATCTCAGCGTTTCGCTGCCACGCCTTGTCATTCAGGGGACCCTTCTGCATCCCACGGTGGGCGGAACGGCCTTTGTGGAGGAGGGGGGCCTGTTCCATATTCCTTTTTTGCGGACCGAGTTCGTTTCGGAGAAGGGCGCCCTCACCTTCGATCTAGATCGGACTTTTCCGGATCAGACTCCGACACTGAATCTTCGGGCCGGCTCCGATTTTCTCGATCGTTATGAGCAGCTGCATCGGATCCAGCTGGTATTCACTGGGACACTCAGCGAGCCCAATCTCGACCTGTTCTCCACCGACGGGTGGAATCGCACGCAGTGCTTGGTGGCGCTTTCCACGGGCGGCACAACCGACGACCTTCGCCGTTCGACGCAAGACGATCCGACGAAGCCGGTGTCAGGCGGTGGCTTCGATGGTCTCGCTAAATCGCTTTCGGGAGACCTCCTGGGCAGTGTGATCGAAGATCCGCTCAAGCGGGTGTTTCGCCTCGATGTCGCACGCGTGGAGCTGGGCAGCGGTTCAGTCATGGTGAAGCTGTGCCTCTTCAACACCCGCTACGTGAAGATGTGTGGCACGGCGGATAAGGGCTTCGTCTCCTCCAGTCGTTATAGTGGTTACGGGGAGCTGAAGCTCTCCGACCTCTTTTCGATGGCGGCCTCGGTCGAGCATATCGAGCATGGGATCGAGACCACTGAGGACATCTTGACTCGGGGGCGGCTCCAGCTGGTGTTGAAACATCCGATCCACTGACGGCCGGTGGTACGATGCGCGGGTGGTGGTGCGCATCGCGATCCTGCTGGTCATGACTACTGGGGCGGCCCTCGCTGCGCCGCTCCCGATCCGGCACGCGGTCATTACCGGAAAGACGCTCGAATCAGCCGAGCGGCTGCTGCGCTTCCTCGGCCTGACCGATGGCGCTCTGTTCGACGAGGCAATGCCGCCGCGAGTCCGCGACCAGCTCAAGCAGATCGGCTACCTGGTGCGAAGAAGCGATTTTGTGGAAACTCCTTCGGGTGTGGCGGTGCAGATTGAGGTGGAGCCGCTGCGGCTGGTACGCCATGTCGATGTTCACGGCAACTGGCCGCTGTTCGAAGAGGAGATCCGCCGGCGCCTGACGTTACGCCCCGGATCGTCGCTACCGCCCGAGGCGGAGACGCTGGCGCTGCTCGAAGCGGAAGCGAAGCGGGTGCGTGAGTTTCTCTATCGGGAAGGACGCTTTTGGAGCGACGCCGAAGTGAAGCTCAAACCGGCGGGCCGCCCGGAGTGGGTTGATCTCGACGTGCAGGTGAAACTGGGCCGCTATGTTCGTCTTGGGAAGGTGGATCCCATCTATGTCGATGAGGATCTGCGCATCGGGCATCGCGAGCCCGCGCTCAGTCGGGAAAGTCTCACGAGCCACTTTCGGCCGAGCTGGTACAGGATTGGCGCGCTCGGCCGCTTCAGCCTCGACCAGATGCGAGAGGATGCGCGCGCCACCGAGGCGCACTACCGCGAGCTCGGCTATCCCGCGGCGCGGGTGCAGCCAGAGTTCGACTTGACCGAGGACCTGGTGGGCGATCGGGCACGCGTGCGGGCCGTCATCACCGAAAAGATCAAGGTGACGCTGCGCTTTATCGGCAACCATTCGCTCACCGACAAGCAGCTACGTGACCAGGTCACGATCTTCCAGGCCGGGTCTTATGATGAAGTGGAGCTGGAGGAGAGCGCACGGGAGCTGCACCGTCTCTACCAAGCGCATGGTTTTCTCGAGGCGCAGGTCGCTTGCCGACGGCCGCGTGGCCCGCGGCAAGAGGGCGAACGCCCGCGCGAACTCGAGATCACCTGCACCGTCGAAGAGGGCCCTCCACTCAAAGTGCGTTCGGTGGATCTACTTCCCGAGCCGGGCCGTTCGGACCTCACCGTTTCGCCGAGCACCCTGCGGGATCTGTTAGCAACCAAGGTTTTTCCGCCGTTCGGATCGTTGGGATTGGGGGAGGGGGGATACGTCACAGATCTGCAGCTCTCCCAAGACATCGAGCGGATCGCGGACTACTACCGCAGCCACGGCTACCCATCGGTGCGAGTGCGGGGCGAACTGGCACGATCGGAAGCGGCCTTCGGCAACGTCGGCGCGCTTTCGGCCGCGGTGGCCACCGGGTGGGAGGGGGTGCGAAATCTCCACGTGCGCTTCTACATCGACGAGGGGCGCCAGGAGCGGATCGAAGAGCCAGAGTTTGAATTCATCACGGTGGGCCATCGCCATCTTCGTCACGCACCCGAACTCACCCGGCAGACCGAGCTCGTTCCGGGGACTCCTTATACGAAGGAGGGGATCGGGCTCGCAGCCAAACGCATCGTCGAATACTACGGGCAACGTGGCCATCCCTATGTCGAGATCGGCAGCCAGCCGGAGGAGCGCTGGAACGGAGAGCACACCCGCGTCACGGTGCGTTTTTCAATCGACCAGGGGCCAGAGGTGCGCTTTGGCGAGATCCTCATCCGCGGCAATTTCAAGACCGCCACCTCCGTGATTCTGTCCGACCTGCCATTTCGTCGCGGCGATCTCTTCGATCGAGAAAAGCTCGTGCGTGCGGAGCAACTGCTGCAGCGCCACGGTATCTTCAACGGGGTTCAGGTCAAGCCGATGGGCCTGGGGGCACACCTGAACCCCGTGCCGATTTTTGTTGAAGTGCAGGAGCGCTACGATGATTGGGGGACGCCCAGCGCCTCGCTCGGCTACACCACCGATCTCGGACTCGCGGAATCGGTGGGCTATTTTTGGGGCAATTTCTTTGGCGGCGGGAGCTCGTTCGAGCTGCGGGGGGATATCGCGGAGGATCTGCGCCAGTGGAACGGCTTCGAAGCACTGGCGCAGCCGCTCGATAATCCCTTCTATCGATTGCTTTCGCTCACCGGGCGATACCTGCACCCGCACCTAGTGGTGCCCTCTCTGCGGCTCGAACTTCAGGGGAACGCGCGCAAGGAGAACACCGTGCGACTCGGGCAGGTCAATTCCTGGGCGTTGAGCTCGGTCCTGTCTTGGGTGCAGTCGCCCTCCTTCCGTCTCTTTCTGCGATACGAGGTCGGTTCGTCGACGTTGCAGAATGTCGAATTCGATCGACTGCCTGGACGAAGTGATGCGGTCAGTGTGGTGCCGGATACCACCACGGACGGTAAGTTGACCTTAGGCGCCCTGCTCGATGACCGAGTCTCGTTTGAAGGCGCCAAGAATCCGCTGATGCCGTTGCGAGGCTGGCTGGTGGCGGCAACCGCGACCGTGGCACAGCATTGGTTGGCCTTCGGTGCGCAGCACAGCCATGAGTTTTTGGTGTTCTCGGGACAGGTGCAGCGCTACCAGCCGCTCGGCGCCGGATTTACACTGGTGCTCAACCTGCGTGCCGATTGGGGCTTCCCCATTGGGGAGCCGGCCTTGCCGGCGGTGGAGCGTTTTTTTGCGGGGGGCGATACCTCTACGCGCGGCTTCGACACCGACAAGCTGAAAACCGAAGTGATCCACGGCGACGTTTCCCCCGCGTCCAGCGGAAGCGGCTTTCGTATCATTCCCCAGGGCGGCAATATTCGGCTGCTCGGCACGATCGAGCTCCAGTTTCCGCTCGCCACTCGGGGTAAGTTTCCCCTGGTCGGCGCGGTTTTTCTCGATGCCGGATCGATCTTCAACCAACCGCAGCTGTTCGATCCGGTGCGAGACGTGAAGGTTTCCATCGGCGCTACGCTATTGCGCGTGCTGACCCCGATCGGACCGATCGCGCTCGAGTATGCTTACCCGATCACCCAGACGGTGGCCGAAGAGCTCTGGAAGAAGGAGTCCTGGTACTCGCACTGGCCAGGACGGATTCATTTTACCTGGGGAATTCCGATCCTGCGTTAGAGCGGCGGTCACCCGGATTGATCGGAAGATGGCGAAGAGTTTTCGCCCGAGGGCAAGGAGCGAGGGCGTAGCGCTACTAGCGGTAACGCAAGCCCGAGCGACGCGGCCATCGGGCGAAAGATCGAGCCAGCGCCGCATCAATCCGGGTGACCGCCGCGCTAGCTCGTCGCCTTCTTCCTGCGCGGCGCTGGCTTGGCCGGAGTGGCAGCCGCCGCGGGCTTGACGCGCTTGCGCTTGAGGCGCAGCTTCAGTTTGGTCTGGGCCTTCTTGCGGCGCATCTTTGGTGAACGACGGTTATCTCCACGTCCCATGTCGGTTTTCTCCTAGACCGCTTCCACGTTAAAGTGACCGGCTGCGGCGCCCGATCCCTTCGGCGAGTGCTTCGTCGCTTCTCCTGGGATTACTTACAGTAGTCCTGCGTCGTCGCTCCTCGTCTCGCCTCGATCTCGACCGCCTCGCTAGGTCACTTTAACGTGAAAGCGGTCTAAGGTCGAGCCGTCGCAGGATGCCGCCAGTGCAGGAGTGCGTCAAGCGTTCACTTGCAGGGGCTTCGGCTTGACACCCTCGGTTGCTCTCACTAATGTCCCGTTCCGTCGAGAACATGCGCCATTTCACGACTACGGAAGACTGGTCGCGCGGGGAGCTCGAGGGGCTGCTGGAGCTGGCAGCCGGGCTGAAGAAGCAGCCTTTCCAGACGCTCCTGCACAATAGGACGATCGCGCTCCTGTTTTTCAACCCCTCCCTGCGCACGCGCAGCTCGTTCGATATCGGCATCCATCAGCTGGGCGGCCACGCTGTGATCCTCGAGCCGGGCAAGGGATCGTGGCCGATTGCCTTCGATCCGATCGAGTCGCACGGCGTGATGGAGGGTGAGCCGGAAGAGCATGTACGCGAGGTGGCGCGGGTTCTGTCGCGGTACTGCGATCTCATCGCAGTGCGCGCCTTCCCCAAGTTTCAATCGTGGCAAGAGGACCGTGAGGACGCGGTGATTCGCGCCTTCGTGAAGCACGCCACGGTGCCAGTGATCAACCTCGAAACGATCGTCCATCCCTGCCAGGAGCTGGCGTTAGCACTGACCCTAAAGGAAAAGTTTGGCACGCTCGACCGTCGGAGATTCCTTCTCACCTGGACCTACCACCCCAGGCCGCTCAACACCGCGGTGGCCAATTCTGCACTGCTGATCGCCGCCAAGATGGGCATGGATGTCACGCTGCTCTGCCCCTCGCAGGAGTACCTGCTCGATCCTCGATACATCGAGGCGGCGCGTGCTTATACGGATCGGCAGGGGCGTCGCTTCTCGATCACGCACGACATCGACTCCGCCTATCGTGGTGCCGAGGTGGTCTATGCCAAGAGCTGGGGTGCGCTGCCCTACTTTGGCCGCTGGCACGAAGAGCGTGAGCTCCGGGAGCGCGCCCGCCATTTTATCGTCGATAAGCCGAAGATGACGCTCACCCCGAGCGCCTATTTCAGCCACTGCTTGCCGCTCCGCCGTAACGTCAAGGCGACCGATGAGGTGATCGATTCGCCGCGCAGCCTGGTGATCGAGGAGGCGGAAAACCGACTTCACGTACAAAAGGCGGTGATGGTGCGGCTCTTGGAGGCCCCCCATGAGTAATCCCGAAGTGGTTCTCGCCTTTTCCGGTGGTCTCGATACCAGCTTTTGCGTGCCCTATCTGCGTGAACGCGGCTACGACGTCGTGACGCTATTCGTCGACACCGGCGGGGTGGGCGAGGAGGAGCGGTGCTACATCGAGGCCCGATCGAAGGAGCTGGGGGCGGTCGCCCATGTGACCGAAGAGGGCGGCGAAGCGCTGTGGCGCGAAGTGGTGGTGCCGCTGGTCTGGGGGGGAGCACTCTACCAGGGGCAATATCCGCTGCTCTGTTCCGATCGCTATTTGATCGCGCGCCGAGGGCTGGAGCTGGCGGCGCGTCGCGGGACCCAGCTGTTTGCCCATGGCTGCACCGGGATGGGCAACGACCAGGTGCGCTTCGATGCGACGGTATTGGCGCTGGGCGACTTCAAGATCCTGGCACCGATCCGCGACCTCCAGTCGCAGAGCAATGTGCGCGCCTACGAACAGACGTTTCTCGAGGAGCGCGGCTTTCAGGTCCGGCCCAAGACGGGCAAGTACAGCATCAACACCAATCTCTTGGGGGTCACGGCCTCCGGAGCAGAGATCGACGCCTTTGCCCCACCCGGTCCGGAGACCTACACGATTTCTGCCATCCCCTCCGCCTGGCCGCGTGTACCGCGGCGCGTGCGCATCACGTTCGAGCAGGGTGTCGCGACGGCGCTCGACGGCGAGCGGCTGCCGGGGGCGGGGCTACTCGCACAGCTCAATCGGCTGTTTGGTGCCTATGGCGTGGGCCGGGGTATCTACACCGGCGATACCACTATTGGGCTCAAGGGGCGGATCGTGTTCGAGTGTCCAGGGCTGACTGCGCTTCTCACGGCGCACCGGGCGCTCGGCGAAGCGGTGCTGACGGTGCACCAGAATCGCTTTCGTCGCCAGGCGGCGGAGCGCTGGACCGAGCTGGTCTATCAGGGCCTCTTTTACGAACCGCTCAAGCGGGACCTCGAGGCACTGCTCCAGAGCTCACAGCGCTTCGTCAGCGGCACCGTCACGGTGGAGACCAGTGGCGGCACCTGCCACGCCGTAGCGATCGATTCGGAACATATTCTCCGCAACGCCCGCGCGGTCTATGCGCAGTCGGCCGATTGGGGCGCGGCGCAGGCCGAGGGTTTTATCCAGCTATTCGCCCAGCCGACAGTGCTGTCCGCGCGAGTCAATCCAGTCGACCGTCTGGGCCGTTGATCGCTCCCATGATCGAACATCTGACCCGGCTGGTGGCGTGCGATAGCCGCAATCCGCCGCGTGCCATGGCTGCTTCTGGTGCCCTGTTCTCCTATCTGCGCGCGCAGCTGGAAGGGGCCGGCTTTCAATGTATTCTGGAGGACTATGGCGAAGGCTGCGTCAGTCTGCTGGCGCGGCGCGGTGTGCCGGACCTGCTGCTGAATTGTCACGTCGATACGGTGCCGGCCACCGCCGAGTGGCAGAGCGATCCACTGCGGCTGCAGGTGCGCGATCAAACAGCGGTGGGCCTGGGGGCGTGCGACACCAAAGGCGCCGCGGCCTGTTTGTTGGCTGCAGCAGAGGTGACGCGGGGGGCAGCGGCCCTGCTTTTTACCTCCGATGAGGAGGCGGGCGAAGGGCGGTGCGTGAGGTACTTTCTCGAGCGGGGTGAACGCTACGCGGGGGTTTTGGTTGCGGAGCCCACGAACTGCCGGGCGGTGTTAGCCCATCGTGGGTTGGCCACTGCGATCGGCGAGTTTCGGGGTGTGGCGGGGCACGCCAGCGCGGTGCGGGCGCTCACGGATAGCGCCCTCCATCGCGCCGTGCGTTGGGCGGCACGTGCACTGGAATGGGCCGAAGCAGAACAGTCTCGCACCATCGGTGGACTGGCGGGGATCCGCTTCAATCTGGGGGTGGTCAGCGGTGGCACGAAGTCGAACATGATCGCCGACCGGGCTGAATTGCGTTTCGGCGTCCGTTCGCGCCCCGGCGAAGATCCGGTCGCTCTGCTGGAACAGATTCAGTCACTCACCCATGCGGAGTGCAGCTGGCAACTGGGGTTCGTCGGCCCTTCGCTGCCAGCACCAGGGCGGCCGAGTGCCACTGCTTTGGCGGAGAGGTGCGGACTCCCGATCGCGCCGCCAGTCGATTTCTGGAGTGAGGCCGCGCTATTTGCCATGGCAGGCATGCCTGCGCTCGTCTATGGCCCCGGATCGATTGCCCAGGCGCACGCCGCGGAAGAGTGGGTTGCGCTGGAAGAGCTCGAGCGGGCATTCGCCACCTACCAGCGCCTCATGAGCTGAAAAGGATCGCAATGAGTAGTACCCAAGAGATCATCACCCGCCTGCTCGGCAGCATCGGTACCCGCAAAGAGGTGGACCAATACCTCAAGCAGTTTGCCAGTGCCTCGGCAACCCGGTTTGCGATCATCAAGGTGGGCGGCAATGTGGTGGCGCGGGAGCTGGATGACCTGGCCTCATCGCTGACCTTTCTTCATCAGGTGGGGCTGCATCCGATCCTGATCCACGGTGCGGGGCCGCAGCTCGATGAAGCGCTGGGTGCCGCGGGCATCGTCAGCGAACGCGTCGACGGGCTGCGCGTGACCTCCTCGACGGCATTGGAGGTGGCGCGGCGGGTCTTTCAAGAGGAAAACTTTCGGCTCTGCGCAGCGCTCGAGGAGCTCGGCACGCGGGCGCGACCGATCCTGAGCGGCGTCTTCGAAGCGGAAGCGATTGCGCCAGAACGGCTGGGGCTGGTCGGGCAGGTGACACGGGTCCACCTTGCGGCGGTCGAAGCGGCGATTCGAGCGGGCCAGCTACCGATCCTCGCCAGCCTGGGAGAGACGGCGGGCGGCCAGATCCTCAACATCAATGCCGACGTGGCGGCGCGCGCCTTGGCGCTCGGGACGCAGCCGTTCAAGATCGTGTTCCTCACCGAGACCGGCGGGCTCTTGGATGAGAATGGTCAGATCCTCTCGGCCATCAATCTGGTCGAGGACTACGATCTACTCATGGCGCAGCCCTGGCTGCACTCGGGCATGCGCCTCAAGCTGCAGGAGATCAAGCAGCTGCTCGATGGGCTGCCGCACACCTCGTCGGTGTCGATCACCAAACCACATCTGCTCGCACGCGAGCTATTCACCCACCGCGGCTCCGGCACCCTAATCCGCCAAGGAGAGCGGGTACAGCTCATCGAGGGGGAGGGCTTTGCGTCGATCGACCAGGAGCGGCTGCGCGGGCTGCTCGAAGACTGTTTTCAGCGTAAGCTTTTACTGAACTACTTCGACAAGAAACGCTTCTTTCGAGTTTATTTGGCCGATTCCTACCATGCGACGGCGATCCTCACGAGCGAAGGGCGGCGTGAAATCCCCTACCTCGACAAGTTCGCGGTGACGCAGGAGGCACAGGGAGCGGGCGTAGGAGGATCGATTTGGCAGCGCATGCGGCGTGACAATCCGAAACTATTTTGGCGCTCGCGCGTCGACAATCCGATCAACAGCTGGTACTTCGAGCACGCGGACGGGAGCTTCAAGAGCGATCGCTGGGCGGTGTTTTGGTACGGTCTGGAAGGATTTCCTGAAGTGCGCGCCTGCATAGAAAAGGCGCTGGCGCTGCCCGCGACGCTCATGGCTTCGGCATGAAGAGCGTCGGGATCATCGGTGCGCGCGGCCACGTCGGCAGCGAGCTCGTTGCGCTACTCGCACACCATCCCGAGGTCGAGCTGCGGGTGGTGGCTTCGCGTGCGCTGGCCGGTCAGTCCGTCCCTGGGATCGCGCTCCAGTACGAAGACGTTGCGCCGAGTGCTCTCGCGGCGCACCGCTGTGACGCGTGGTTCTTGGCGCTGCCTAGCGGTGAGGCAAGCCCGTATGTCGAGGCGGTCGGCGGTCGCGCGGTGGTGATCGATCTCAGCGCCGACTATCGGTTCGATCGCGCTTGGCGCTATGGCCTTCCGGAGCTGCGGCGCGGAGAGCTGCGCGGCGCGCAGCAGATCGCCAATCCTGGCTGCTATGCGACGGGGATGCAGCTGGCGATTGCGCCGTTTCTGGAGGAGCTGGCCGGGCCTCCTACTGCGTTTGGCGTTTCGGGCTATTCGGGGGCGGGGACCACGCCTTCGCCGCGCAACGATCCCGAGCGGCTGCGGGACAACCTCATGCCCTACCAGCTAGTCGGCCATCTGCACGAGCGGGAGGTCTCTTACCAGCTCCACCATCCAGTGCAGTTTCTGCCGCACGTGGCGGGATTTTTTCGGGGGATCTCGTTGACCATCAGCCTACCGTTGCTGCGGGATATTTCGGCAGGAGAATTGCACGATCGTACGGCCGCCCGCTATCAGGGGGAGCCCCTCCTGAAGGTGCAATCCGAGGCGCCGCTGGTGGCCGATCAGGTGGGGCGCCATGGCGTGTCGATTGGTGGTTTTATCGCCGCCGGGCGTCGGGCCGTGCTGGTGGCTACGCTCGATAATCTTCTGAAGGGCGCGGCGACCCAGGCGCTGCAGAATCTCAACCTGGCCCTGGGCTTCGATGAATGGATGGGGATAACGACGTGAACGAGCTTCTTTGGGGCAAGGGCGGCGCTGCCGTCGACGAGCGGGTCCAGCGATTTTTGGCCGGTGATGACGTGCTCTTTGATCGCCATCTGTTCGTATACGATCTCGCCGCTTCGCGCGCGCATGTGGCCGGCCTCGGTCGCATCGGGATCCTCAATGTGGCGGAGGTCGCGTCGCTGATCGGATCGCTGCGCTCTTTGGAAGGGGAGTACAAGAGCGGCGCTTTCGTCCTCGACCATCGCTACGAGGATGGCCACAGCGCCATCGAAGCCTATCTGATCGCCCGCCTCGGCGATGTGGGACGCAAAGTGCACACCGGCCGTTCGCGCAATGATCAGGTTTTGGTGGCTTTGCGCCTGTATGAGCGTGAGGCGTTGGCATCGCTCGATGGTGTGGGCCGGGCCATTGCCAAAGCACTGCTTGAGCGAGCCGCGGATGAAGCGATGACACCGCTGCCGGGCTATACCCATCTTCAGCGCGCCGTTCCTTCATCGGTAGGACTCTGGCTCGCCGGAACTGCCGAAGCGGTGATCGACGATCTCGAGTTGGTGCGCTTTACGAAGCACTGGATCGATCGCTGCCCGCTCGGTACGGCCGCCGGCTATGGTGTGAACCTGCCGCTCGACCGCGAGGGGGTGGCGCGGGAGCTGGGCTTCCATGCAGTGCAGTGGAACCCGATGTATGCGCAGAACAGCCGTGGCAAGTTCGAGTTGCAGATCCTGGGCGCGCTCGGACAGCTACTGATCGATCTGCGACGCTTCTCGTGGGATGTCTCGCTCTTTACCAGCGCCGAGTTTGGCTTTGTGCGCCTGCCCGATCGGTTTACCACCGGCTCGTCGATCATGCCCAACAAGCGCAATCCCGATGTGGTGGAACTCTTCCGGACGGCCTACGGTGTTTGCGCAGGAGCAGCGACAGAGATCGCGTCCGTATTGTCGCTACCGAGCGGCTATCAACGTGATCTGCAGTCGACCAAGGGGCCCCTGGTACGGGCGCTGGAGAGCGGCCTCTTGGCGCTCGGATTGTGGCCAGAGTT
>JAHFDT010000022.1:26930-31127 GCA_023248875.1 Myxococcales bacterium
GCGAGGCCTGCTCTTCGACCGCGATCGGATGCGATCGGCGGTGACGCCCGAGCTATTTGCTACTGATCGTGCGATCGAGTTGGCGGCGCAAGGGGTGCCCTTTCGTCAAGCCTATCGCCAGGTGGCGGAGGAGCTCGGTTCGCTACCGCCGCGTGCGCCGGAAGAGAGCCTTCGTGCACGCGTCTCCCCGGGCGCGCCGGGCGATCTCGGGCTAGAACGGTTGCAAAAACGACTGACTGAGTTGGGGTAGGCAGACCACTGCCGGCGTGGTTAGACCGACCTATTGCCCCAGAGTCCCATCGGCGTTGATCGACAGCTCGAACAGCGCGTCCAAACCATCGCAATCGAGATCGCCACGTGCCAACAGACGTGCGTGGCTCGTGTGGCTCTCGATGCGGTATTGAAAATGGGAGGGGCGGTCGATGGTAAAGCCGAGAGCGCGCCAGGTCGGTTTTTTCCACAGGGCCGGATGAACCGGATAGCGCTGGTCCTCGTGGTCACACGCGCTGTCTGAGGGTGTCCATCCCACCGAAGCGGGAAAACGGCCGGTCCGGAGACGATAGTCGCGGGTAAGCGTGGCCAACCGGTGCAGATTGACGTGTGCCTCGGACTCCTTGGCGCGATGGCGAAACCGCATCAATCCATGCACCCCGAAGGCAGTGAGTGCCATCAAGAGCAGGAGCATGAGGACGGCCATCCGGAACAGGAGCTTTCTCATCGTCCGACGGAGCTTATCATCTCACTGTGGAGCGTGATATTTAGTCAATTCTAATCAGCACGACGGAACCTGTTCCGACTTCGACTTTGCGAAATCGTCCGGCAGCCATTAGCTTTACGACCAAGGGCTCTTCGTCGAGGGGGAAGTGAAAATCGAAGCGCTCCGCTTCGCTGATCGGATCGCGCGGGGCCTTCCAGAAGGCGCGGTTGAGGAAAATCTCGCTGGCTTGGTACTTGTCCATGAGGCGAAGAATTGCGCTGGTCGGTGTGGAGCGGGCGAATATCGTATCGACATCGCGCAGCCGCTCCGTTGGAATTCCGACGACCGCCAGGCGATCGGCCGCCACCACCTTCACCGGACTAAACTGGGGGAGAATTGCACTGGAAAATGGATCGGCGACGACGACGCGGCCAGTCTCGTGGGAAAAAAACTGAATCGCTTCTTCCCCGAGATACTCACGGGCTGTCGGGGGAAAAGAGTGAAGCGTTCTCCAATACTGCTGAAAGGTAACGCGCCCGAACAGGAGACAAACAAAGCCGATGGAGACCAGTGAGGCAGTGGGGCGGGTCGGCCAACTCCAGGGCAAACGTTTGGAGATGTACTTCCACAGCGCGCGGATCCAGAGGACGAAAAGGATTGCGTAGGGAATGACCGAGCCGCTGATAAAGCTCTCCACGACCACGCCGGGCGTGAGGATCTTTCCGAGGAGGTAGCCCGCCGGCGTGAGATAGATCAGCGTAGGCAGGAGAATGCTGGCGGCGAGAAAGAGGTCGGGAGGGCGACCCTTTCGGAACAGGCCAAAGAAGAGCAGCGGCAGCGTCACCAGGGCCAGCTCGATGAAATGGCCGCCTACCACGTAGATCCGGTGCGGGCTCAGAAACGGCAGACCGAATCGACGGACCGTCCAGATCGATTCATCGCCGTAATAGGGATGGAGCGAGTGCGAGGTCGCCATCAGTTTGAGATAGGGGAAGAAAAAAGCGAGCGAGAGGGCGGCGGCCATGACGAGACAGATCGTCAGTGTGCGCAGCCAGGGGAGCTGGAGGTTCCGGGAACGAATCACGAGCAGCGCGTAGAAGAGCGAGAGCAGCAGAGCAAACTGAAGAGCGGGAAGCTTATGGACCAAGAGAACGGCGGCAAACAGGAGCGCTAAGCGGGCGGTCTTCTTGGCGCCCAATCCGTCTTCGCGGAGGAGCGCGACAAGGAAGAGAGGACACAGGATGAAGGTGTCGATATGCCGGGGGATCTGGGGCTCATAGATGGCCCAGGGATCGAGTGTGACAAAGGGTAAAAAGGCAGCGGTGAGTGCCCAGTGGGGCTCCGCGATGAAGAGGCGGGCCAATCGGTACTGGGTGAAAAAGGCGATCGGGAGGAGGAGGTAGGGCAGATACTTCCACAGCGCCCAAAGATCGACGGCCGAGTACTTCAGGAAGGCGGCGAGCAGAAAATGCCACGCACCGATGTAGCTGAAGTCATTGGGTAGGTCTACAAACCACGGGCTGGCCCAGGGGCCCGCGTCGCGCAGCGACTTGATGATGGTGAGGTACTGGGGAAAACAGGCGAAACTGCGTTTCCAGGTGGCGAAGTAGACGACCAGCAGGAAGCCACAGAAGCAGAGAGCGAGGATGCGTTCGAACCGCCTCGAGGAAGCTATTCGGCACCTTCAGGGATGCGCGACTCGGGGGTAGCTTCGGCCGATGGAGCGGGTCTGACCGCACGGTCGCTCGCCGCGAGCCAACGCAATCTTTTCTGTTCGCGCTGGGCTTCAGTCATACCGATTTGTGTGAGCACCACGCCGCTATCGTTCACGGTATTGGCGATATTGAAGGGGTTCGCCTGATCTCCTTCGAGCACCATCGGATGCACCGGATCCCCAGGCAGCTCCTTGAGCGGCGGGCGCTGGCGCGCTTTGGTGAAGGCCTCAAAGTCGACCGGCTGCCCTGCCTCTTGGAACTGCCCGAGCTGCTGGCGCCGGTTCCGGAGCGAGAGCATTCCTGCCGCCACGTGAAATAGCCCTTTGGGGGAGAAGGCGATCGAATTGAGGGTGGCGCACTCCCAGGTGCAGAAGCACTCCTCCTTGCGGATGCGGTTCTGGATCCCCTTGACGCGCTGCTGCAGCATCATTTTGGGCAAACTCATGTCGAAGTCGCGCAGGTTGCCGTAGCTGAACTTGCCGGGCAGGATCTCGCAGGGATTGACGTTGCCGATGTCGTCCACCACCACCATATTGGTACCGGCGGTGCAAGGGTACTTTCCCTGGTGTTCCGAGAGCACCTTCGAAATGGCCGAACGGCTTTCGATCTGGAGCGCGTGGTGCATGAGCTCGAGATTGTAGCTATGCGATTTGCGTTCGATGGTCTGGATCATCTCAAGATAGTCCACCACGTCATAGTACTTGTTGATATCGACCTGTTTGGCCTCCTCCACCGCCAATGAACCGCGGACAAAGGTGGTCACCTGGATGTCGTGGTCAAAGCGGCGGCGATTTTCCAGGATGGTCTTGAGGACGTTGTCCTGATTGTACTGATTGAAGCAGGTGTTGATGATGTAGTAGAGGTTGGGATAGCGCTTCCGTAGCTCCCTCAGCACGCGATCCGATTCGACGAGGCCCTCGTAGTTGCCTTGAAAACCGCGCAGGTTGTCGTGCTCGTGGCCGACCCCATCGATCGAAAGCGAGATCTTGATGATCGCTTTGGGGCAGGCGGCCAGGATCTTCTCGGCTTGGGCGGCGAGGACCTCCGGCTGGCCGCCGTTGGTGGGAATGCTGATGTTGCGCACCCCAGTGTAGCGGTAGAAGGCGATGGCGATATCGGCCAGATCCTTGCGCAAGAATGGCTCGCCACCGCCGAGGGTGACGTGCTCCATCGGTCCCATCGACTTCGCGAGCCGCCGAAATTCCCCGAGTGTCAGGTTGGCGCGCTGTCGCTGTTTTTCATTGAGGATCTCGTACTGGAAGCAGTAGCGGCAGCGGCTATTGCAGAGCGCGGTGATATAGATGATCGCGTAGGTGGGTGATCCACTGCGGAGGTAGATGCGGAAAGGGCCGCTCGAACGGATGAACCAGGCGACCAAGTCTTGGAAGCCGCGAGCGAGTACGCCAGTGGCTGCACCGATCCCGATGGCGACCGAAAAGAGGAAGCGCAGTGCGATCGAGGCGATCGCGAACGATGGGCCGTGGGTGCGCAGGGTGTCGAAGTGGAAGCGAGCGCAGCATCCCAAGTGAACGGTGAGGGCGCCGGCCGCGAGCAGGAGGGCCGAGGGGTGAAGGGGGACAGCACAGAGCGCAACCAGGGACAGCAAAGCAAAGATCACGCCGTAGCGGCGAGAGGCGGGGAACCAGGGGCTGGGATTGCGATGATCGAGCTGCATGTAGTGGTAGGAGCGAAGTACCAGCTTGCGGAACGAACCGCGCAGGCCGTCGTAGCGGTGCAGAAAGTTCCACCCCGTATCGGTCTTGACCCGCACGCTGCTGTCGAGGC
>JAHFDT010000023.1 GCA_023248875.1 Myxococcales bacterium
AACCCCGAATCGAGGAGATAGACCGCTAAGGCCAGCAGAAACAGCGAAAAGTAGAGCCCGAAAAAGAGCACCACCAGCCCCCCCACAGTGAAGGGCAAGAGGGCCCGCATCCAGAATGGATCTTTCTCGGCGCCCTGCAGCCGGTCCTGCCAGCGCACAGCGGCGGTTTCGCGTGCTAGCTTCAAATTCGCCAAGGCATCGTCCTGCCCGGGCTCGAGCAGTAGCGCCTTCTCGTAGTGCAGAATCGCCGGGCCCAGGCGGTTGGCCTTGAAGTAGGCATTGGCCAGGTTGTAGTGGAGATCCTCGTGGACAATTCCACTGCTAAGGACCTGCTCGTACCCATCGACGGCCGCCTGAAAGTCGCCATGCAAGTAGGCCTGATTGGCCCGCTCGAAGAGGGTATCGACCGACACCTGGGCCTGGGGCTCCGCGTAGGCGACGGTGAAGAACAAGAGGGCCCACATCCCTCGGCTCACCCTCTGTCTCATCGGGTCGCCTCGATCGCCGCCAGCAGCTCCTTTACCCGACGCTGCGCGGAGCGCATCTCCCCCGGTCCGGAAGCGGCGGGAGCGAAGCGCGCGAAATCGCACGCCTCGAGCTCCTGCACCAGGGCTCGGGTGGTCTCGTCGTCGAAGCCGCGTTGCACCAGCAGGCTCGCCAATTCATCCAAGGTCAAGGCCTCACACCGGGTCTCCAGCCGGTACTCGAGATGCTCGTAGATCGCCCGAGCCAGGGCTGCAAAAAAGGCCGGTCCCCGCTGGGCCCGCAAATGCATCTCGGCCTCTCGCATGCGCCGGCGAGCCGAAGCGCGCGCGCGACGACGACGACCTCGAGCCGTTTCGCGCTGCAGGACAGCGCGCAGGGCACCGCCACCGAGCAGAGCGAGCAACAGCACCGGCGGCGCGCCCAGCGACCACAAAAAAATGGGACCGCGAATCACCTGCTCTCCCAGGCGACTCGCGAGGTGATGAATATTTCTGAGCGGCCGGATGCGTGCGGTCAGCAGATTCTCCTTCGCCTCCGCCAAGGTCGCTCCGATCTTTTCAGGGTCGCCATTGACCTTTACTGCCTGCGACGGCGCGCGGGCGATAAAGTAGCGTTTTTCAACGGGGTCAAAAAAGGGCAGCTCCACCGCCGGAATCGTGAGCCACCCGCCGCGCTGCGGCAGTAGCAGGTAGGAATAGACCTTCGCACCGCCTCCCGCGTCCCCCGGCTGGGGGCGGTGCGTCACGGTCGGCTCATACACCTTGAATCCCTCGATGCGATCGACTTTCTTGAGCCTGACATTCTTGATATTGCCTTCGCCCCGCAGAGTGAGCTGATAAGTGACCGCATCGCCCGCTGCGACTTCGCTCTTGTCGAGCTGCGCAAGAAGCTCGAGTCGCCCGACGTTGACGGCTTCGAATCCCTGGGGCTGTCCTGCTGAGGGCAGCGGCAGCACCTCGACCGTGATGGCGGGCGATCGCCGAGTCACCGAACCGCCGGGCTCGAATGCTGTCTCTAGCGAGGTCACCTCGGCCTCGAGCGGCGAGACGGTCAAGCGTCCCGCCTTGAGCGGAAAGAGCGCCTTCTTGAGCAGCGGCGCAACCTCATAGTCTTGGCCGTGGACCGTCTGCCGAGTCCAGGACAGTGCTCCGGGTGGACTGAAGAGATCCTCGCTCCAAAAATCATCGTGGCGCGGCTCGTGAACCACGCGGTAGCGCAACACGTCAGTACGGGTAAAAAGGGCCCAGGTCACCGTCAACTGCTGCCCTACATAGACGGTGCTCTTGTCGGCGTGCGCCTCGAGGTGCACGCTTTCGCCGTCCGGCAGTTGAGGCAATGGATCGACGGTTTCTGGCAGCAGAAAGGACGGGGCGGAAAGCGCGGCGGACCGTTTATGGGCCGCGGACACGTGCACCGAAAGCTCCTTGGTCCGCCATTCGCGCCCGGCGATGCGCGCCACCGCGGCTCGAATGGTGCACGTTCCGACATGGCGCGGCCGCAAAAGATAGACGTGCTGCTCCACCGTACGGATCACCTGTCGTCCGTTGTTGATGATCCACTGAGTCGACTCCGCCTGCCCCTGTTGGAGTACCTCGAAATCGGCGAGCTCGGGGCGCTGATAGCTCTGGTAGGCTTGGCTGGCATCGCGGGTGATGGCAATGGTGAGCTGCACCGTTTCACCGAGAGCGATCGCATCCGCCGAAAGCTGAGCCTCGATGCCCATCTCTTGGGCGCTGACCATGGAGCTCAGCAGCAGAACGAAAAACAGGAGCCTTCTCACCAGTTCCTCCGCGGTTGGCGCTGCCCCGCTCGGCGCCTGGCCAGATCCTTCTGCACCGTCGGCTCGACACGCTCAAAATCCTCGAGCACCGACTGGGCATCCTGACGGTCGATCTCCCCCCCGCCCCCCAGCTCCCCCCCCCGCACAAGCTCACTCCCCCGCTCAAGGCGCGGTAGCTGCTGCGCCGGCGGATCCGGCTTGGGCTGGGGCACTTGCGAGACCTTCGGCGTCGGCGACGGTGTCGGTGTCGGCGTCGGTGTCGGTGTCGGCGACGGTGTCGGTGTCGGCGTCGGTGTCGGCGACGGTGACGGTGACGGTGACGGTGACGGTGACGGCGTCGGTGACGGTGTCGGTGACGGTGACGGTGACGGCGTCGGTGACGGTGACGGCGGCGGCGGCGGCGGCGGCTTGTTGTCCCCCTTTTGCTGCTTCTGCTTCTCCTCGAGTTTGCGCAACGCCAGTTCGAGATTCCACTTCGCGCGCCGATCGTCCGGCCGGAGCCCCAGGGTGCGCTTGTAGGCCTGCAGCGCCTCCTGGGCCTTCTCCTGGCCCAGAAGCACATTGCCCGCATTGTAGAGCGCATCCGCTTGGAGCCCCACGTCGATCCCGGGCGTCTCCGCCACGCGCGCGAACTCGGCACGCGCTTCGGGGAGCTTCCCTAAGGCCAGCAGCGCCGTACCTCGATCATAATGAACGATTGGATCTTCTGGCCGGGCCGCGAGGGCCCGTTCGTAGGCAGCCAGTGCCTCCGCCGGCTTTCCTGCCCTCATCAGTTGATTGCCTGCCTCGACATCGGGGTTCGGCCGTTCCAACAGGTCGAATCCCACCAGCCCCGGCAGGAGCGCCACCAACAACACCGCCAGCTTCCCATCCACTCGCGGCAGCACCACCGACCGCCGCCGATCACCGAGCAGCGCCTCGATCAATAGCAACCCGAGCGCGGGAAGCAAGAGGAGCCAATAGGCCTCGCTAGGCTCACGCACCAGACGCCCCTCCTCCTCCGCGCGCTCCAACCCCGCGATCGCCTGGCGCACCCGATCGACGCCAAAACGCTGAGCGTCAACCTCGAAGTAGTTGCCGCCGGTCAACGAGGCCAGTTCGCGCAGAGTGTCCACATCGAGCCGCATGCGCACCGGTTGTCCATTCTCCATAAGATACTCGACGCTGCCATCGGCGCGCTTGGTGATCGGCACAAACTCTCCCGTGGTCGTGCCGATCCCCACCGAGAAGATCTTCACGCCACGCTTGGCCGCCTCCTGCGCAACGGCCACCGTGCCCCCCTCCGTATCGGCGCCATCCGTGAGCAGCACAATCACCTGCGCGGGTGCAGGCCGCCCCGAACGGTCCCTCCCGGCCCGGGCTTCGCTGCCGTGCTCAAGCAGTTCGAGGGCCGCTCGTAGCGCCCCGGAGAGATCCGTACCTCCGACGGGAAGGTCGTCCGGTCCGAGATCGCGCCAAAAAAGCTTGGCCGCAGAGTAATCGGAAGTGAGCGGATAGGAGAGCGTCACCCCGGCAAAGGCGACCAACCCGACCCGATCGCCGCGCAACCCATCGATCAGCTGGTTGAGCTCGCGCTTGGCGCGCTCCAGCCGGCTAGGGTAGACATCGGGTGCCAGCATCGAGCGCGAAAAATCGAGCACCACGACGATGTCTAGTCCTCGACGCGGCGCGAGATGAGCAGTACCGGGCAGACGAGGTGCCGCCAGGGTCGCGGTCAAGCAGCCGATCGCAGCAATCCACAAAACCGTCTTCCAGCGGCGGCGACCCACACTGACGCTGGCGATCATCCGCTCCACCTGGGGCAGGTGTCCGAGGCGCTGCCGCTGCCGTCTGCGCACCTGCCCATCGAGGGCCAGTGCGATCACTACCGCCGGCACCACCAACAACAGCCACAGCGCTTGCGGATGGCCGAGCGCGATCACGGAAACCTCCGAAAGCGGGTCAATACCAGGACCAGCTCTAGCAGCACCAGCGCCAGTGTCATCCCGGTAAAACGGGTAAACAGATCGGTCGTGCGTCCGCGCTGCTCTTTGAGCCGCGAGCGGTCCAGCTCGTCGAGAATAGCCTGAAATCGCTGCTCGAGCGCCGCCGAATCGGTGGCCAGATAGGGCGTTCCCCCCGTCAGACTCGCGATCTGCTCGAGCAGGCGAGGGTTGACCGGATAGCGCATCCTCGGCAGGAGGCCGCCCATCTCGGCCGTAGTGCCGACGTCGCGCCCCATCAGCACGGTGAAGATCTTGACCCCAAAAGACTGGGCATAGCGCGCCACCTGTTCGGGCGCCAGCTGGCCCGCATTATTGTCCCCGTCGGTGAGCAGAATAATCACTTTCGACTTCGCTCCGCCCTTGCAGTAACTGCCCTTGCCCTCGGACTCCTCCGTCGCGCCGCCCACCGACTTGCAGAGGCGATTGAGCGCCGTCGCCAGTGCGCTGCCGATCGCCGTACTGGTGCCATCGATCAGCTCGAGACGCACCTCCGCGAGCAGCCCCCTAAGCGCACGATGGTCGAGTGTGAGGGGGCACTGGGTAAAGGCCTCGCGACCAAAAATGACCAGCCCGATCCGGTCATTGTTGCGACGCGAAACGAACCTTGCCAAGACCTGCTGCGCGGCCGTCAACCGATTGGGAAGTAGGTCGCGCTCCGACATCGAATTCGAAACATCGAGGGCCACCACGATATCGATCCCTTCCACCTCCGAATAGTCGGCGCTGCGCCGCTGCGGACGGGCCAGCGCCAGTACGATCACCCCGATCGCAACAATCCGTAGCGCGCGCGGTACATGCACGAGCGAAGTCGCGAAGGGATTGGCCGTTGCGGCCAGGTCTGCACTTCGGCTGAACAACATCGTCGAGGAGCGCCGAGCGCCGAGCTGAAACGACACCAACGCCAGCAGTGGTACCAGCGCCAGTCCGCCGAGTGCCCACCGCCGTCCCCAAACGATCGGTTCGGTGCCGATCAGCAGGATCAGGGCTCCGTAGGCTCCCACGCCCAGGAGAACAACGAGCGCGTAGGGCACCAGCCGCGCTGCGACACGATGCCAAGTCGGCCTAGCCATGGGGCACCTCTGGCTGAGGAGCCGTCCTCGTCGCCTGGACGATCCCCTCTGCAGCATCGAGCGCCGCACGTGCTTCGAGATCGCTCGATCGAACCTTGGCGAATTTCACCAGGTCACTGGTCTGCAGAAAGTTCTGGATCTGATCTCGACAGGGCTGCAAGGCGGGATCGTCGATCCGCTCCAACGCTTCCACCAGTTCGCTGGTAGTGAGCTCCAGCGCATCGAACGCAAAGCGCGCCGCCAGATAGCCACGCAGAATCTCCGAAACCGCGAAAAAGAAGGGTTGATATTCCTGCTCGGAAAAGTTCCCTCGGCGCCGCAGTTCCGCCAGCCGCTCCAGCGCGATCTCGTAGAGCGGCCGGCTCGGTGCCACGACTGCGACGGTCTGGCGGCGCTGGCGGAGCAGCCGTCGAATCAACCAGGCAATGGCCAGCACCCCAGCGATCGCCGCCCCCGCAATCTGCAGCCCCAAGACCAGCCGTCGGTCTTCGATCATCATCGTCCGAGGCGGTCGCGGCGGTTGCGGTTCAGGATGCGTTTGCTGCCCCACCAGGCTGGTGATCTGCACCGGGATCGCCGTCGTCTCGATTCTGCGCCGCTCTCCCCGCGCGGTCCGGTACTCCAGTCGAATCGGGGGGAGTTCGAGTTCTCCGGTTTCATAGGCAGCAATCCGCAACACAAATCGCCGCACCCGATTCCCATCGCCGAGGTCGCGGTCGCTGGTAGAGCTATCCAGCAGCTCAAACTTGCCAAAGGAGGCGCCTTTGGGTAGCTCGACCTTCTCAGCGAGCTCCCGGTGAGCGATCGCGCTGACGGTCAAGGTCAGGGGATCGCCGACGTGCGCTGCAGTTCGGTCGAGCGACGCACCCACGCGGGGCGCATCGGGATCGGCCGCTCCACCATCGTCAGAGTGAGCCGTCGCGGCCCCCATGGCCAACCAGAACAGTAGCCCGCTCTTCATCGGTGAAGGCGTCGCTCGCGCGCTCGAAAAAAGGCCACGAGCGGCTGCAAATAGGGCGCATCGGTGCGCACGTTGACAAAGTCGAGCTTGAGCCGACGAAATAGCTGTTCCCGCTCCTGCTTGGCCCGCCGCACGCGCTCCGCGTAGCGATGGCGGCCGCTGCCGAAGGTGTCAAACTCGACGAGCTCACCGGTTTCGGCATCCTCGAACAGCACGAAGCCGACGCGCGGCAACTGCTCCTCCATCGGATCGGTCAGGGTGATGGGCACCACATCGTGGCGTCGCTGGGCAATTTTCAGCGCCTGCTCATAGCGTGACGCAAGAAAATCGGACACCAAGAAGGCCACCGAGCGTCGGCGTGCCACCCGCCCGAGAAACTCCATGGCCACCGCCAAATCGGTGCCTCGCGAGCGTGGTTCGAAGGTCAGGATCTCGGTGATGACGCGTAGGACATGCTTCTTGCCTTTCTTCGGCGGCACGAACCGCTCCACCTGGTCGGTAAAAATGATCAGCCCGACGCGGTCGTTGTTCTTGATCGCCGAGAACGCCAGTAGCGCCGCCACCTCGGCCGCCAGGTCACGCTTGGGCTGCTCGCGCGTCCCGAACAGACCCGATCCCGACGCATCGACCAGCAGCATCACCGTCATCTCGCGCTCTTCGACGAAGAGTTTGACGTAGGCGTCGCGCATACGCGCCGTGACATTCCAATCGATGAGGCGGACGTCGTCGCCCGGCTGGTACTGACGCACTTCCGAAAAGGCGATGCCGATGCCTTTGAACACCGAATGGTAGGCGCCCGCGAGCTGCGCATTGGCGGCCCGTGCCGTCAAGATCTCGATCCGCCGCAGCTTCTTGATCAGCTCTTTGGGCAGCATCGCTACGGAACTTCGATGTGCTCGAACAGCCTCCGTACCACATCCTCAGCGGTCACCTGCTCCGCCTCCGCCTCATAGGTCAGCACCACCCGGTGCCGCAGGACATCGGCGCCAATCGCCTTGATATCCTCGGGCGTCACGTAGCCACGGCGCCGCAAAAAGGCGTGCGCACGCGCCGCCAGGTTGAGAAAAATAGAAGCCCGTGGACTAGCACCGTATTCAATCAGATCGCGCAGATCCGATAGCCCATACGCCGCCGGGTCCCGCGTCGCCGAGATGATCTCGACGATGTAATCGCAGATCTTGTCGTCGATATAAATCTGGTTGATCACGCTGCGCGCCGAAGCCAGCTCCTCCGCTGTCGCTACCGGCTGTGCCGCCTGCCGCTCGCCCGACGACATCGCATCCATGATGGCCCGCTCCTCCTGCTTGGTCGGATAGCCGACCTTGATCATCAACATGAAGCGGTCGAGCTGCGCCTCGGGAAGAGCGTAGGTCCCCTCCTGCTCGATCGGATTTTGCGTTGCCATCACCAAAAATGGCGCCGGAAGTGTGTGGGTATGATCCCCGATCGTCACCTGCCGTTCCTGCATCGCCTCGAGTAGCGCGCTCTGCACCTTGGCGGGCGCGCGGTTGATCTCATCGGCCAGGATCAAATTGGCAAAGATGGGCCCACGCTTGGCGACGAATTCCTGGGTTTGCGGACGATAGATGGTTGTCCCGACGATGTCCGCAGGCAGTAGATCGGGCGTGAACTGGATGCGCTGAAACGCCAACCGAAAGCAGTCGGCCACCGTGCGCACGGTGAGCGTCTTGGCCAGCCCCGGAACCCCTTCGAGGAGCACATGCCCCCCCGTCAGCAGACCAATGAGGATCCGCTCCACCATGGCCTTCTGGCCGATCACCACCTTGCTGACCTCCGCGGTGAGCCGCTCGGCGAAGGCGCTCTCGTTCTGCACCAGCTCGTTGATCACCCGAACATCGTAGGCCATGGCCTCCGTTGAAGTAGCACAGGGACCGGGCCTCGGCAAACGTTGACACAGGCCTATCTCGCACGGTAGATCCTCCGACCACCACGGAGGAGCCGATGACGACGCGCGACGACCACAAGGATTATGACGTGCGCACCCTCGAGAGAAAGCTTCGCAAGGGGGTAGTGAACAAAAAGGACTATGAGAAGTACCTGAAGAGCCTCCCCGATGCGACGGACAAGATCGATACCGCCCCCCCCGACAAAGAGGACGATGAAGGCTAACCACCATGGCGACCGATTCGCCTGAAAAGGGCTTCAAAGTCGTCGATCGCCGGGGTACCGAGGCAGAACCGCCTCAGGAACCTTCTCCCGATCCCCACGGCCCCTCGCCGGAGATCGATTTCGCAACCTTTGCGATGTCGCTCGCCTCTTCCGTGCTGGTCCACCTGGGCGAACTGCCGCTTCCGGGGGGACAGAAGGACGAGCGCAACCTGCCGCTGGCCAAACAGACCATCGATATTCTCGGCCTGCTGGCGGAAAAGACGCGGGGCAACCTCACGGCAGACGAGGCCAAGCTGCTCGAGCATCTCCTCTACGACCTTCGCCTGAAGTATGTCGAGGCGCGCCGCTGATGAGCGACGCTTCGGAAGTAGCCGGTCTCCGTGTGGCGACCATTAGAAAATTGCCCGGGTGGAGCGGCCCCGACAGATCCCTGACCGTAACGGTAAACCCGATGGCAGCCACCGTATCGCAGAGCTCCTGCATGCTTCGGTAGTGGAGCCGCTGCCCACCCCGATTCCAGCCGATACGCACCGCCCAGGCCTCGAACAGCCGAGTCGTTCGGCCTCGGGTAGCGGCCGTCTCGCGCACGATGAGGCGCCCGCTGGGGCGCAAGGCCCGAGCACACCGCTCGAACAGGCGGTTCTGCTCTTCAATAGAATGGTAGTGCAGCACATCGATGAGCGTCATGACATCGCACTCCGGTAGCTCCTCGGTGCGCATATCGCCCGCGATGAGTTGAACCCCGGGAAGACCCGCGGAGGCCTGCCGTGCAGCGGCCAACTTTTCGGGATCCCATTCAAGGCCGATGGACCTTCGCTCGCCCGGCAGAAGGGCCAGTACGATCGGCAGCATGCCCAAGCCAGTGCCCAAATCTACGGTGAGGCTGCCCTCGGGAACCTCCGACGAGACCGCTCGATAGCAGGGATCGAGCCGATACTTGAATCGCGCATACATCGCCAGATTGCGCGGTGCTCTAGCGAAACATGCAGTCGCTTCGACCAGCAGCCGATGCCAGGGATCGTTCCTGCGAGCGACAAAGTAGATGAGGGTGCCCATCCCCGCCCCCAGCAGCAGCCCGATCAGCCCCCCCCCAGCCAGCCAGTCGAAAAAAAACTGTCGCGCCTGCGCCCAGCCGGGGTGGCGAAATGGTTCGAGATCCAGCGTGGGCCAGTGGCCCGTGCGCAGCCGCATGCCCAGCGCAACACTGCTGGAACCGAGTAGCGGCAAGAGCGGCGGAATCGATACGTGTGCCGCTGCATAGACCGCTACTTTGTTGAGACGTAGTAGGTGGGCCGCCCCCATGCAGAGAAAAAAATGGAGACCCAAGAAGGGCGTGCAACCGATGATCACCCCCAGCCACACCGCTACCGCCAGCCGTCCCGGCGCCGCATGCTCGGCGACGAGGAGGCGCCAGAAGGCTCGCAGCCGTTCGATGGTTCTCTTCACTGCGTCTAGGCGGGCTGGATGAAACGGGCGACCAGTGTCTTGGTTCCCGCGGCGGGGAAATAGATCGTCAGTTTGAGTCCTTCGCCCTGGCCCGTATAGGCGCGCACCTCACCCACGCCAAACACGCTGTGCCGCACCTGCTGTCCCAGCCGATAGGGCGTCTCATCGTACTCGATGTAGCGCTCGTTGGTTGGGGGCCGCGCAGCGGACGAAGCAAGGTGGTGTTCGACCTGGCGCACCCGGCCGGAGATGAAAGAAGACGACGAACTTCGGCTCGAACGAGCAGGAGCCAGGCGGGTCACGCAGTGGGGCGGAAGGTCGGCGATGAACCGGGATTCGCGTTGGGAATAGGGATCGGCACCGTCGAGAGGAGGCGTAACCCCTACGGCATGCTGCTCGCGTCCGAATAGTCGCCGCCGCGCGGCATTGGTGAGAAACAGCCGCTCGCGGGCGCGGGTGATGGCGACGTAGGCGAGGCGACGCTCCTCGGCCAACTCCTCGGGATCTTCGTCATCCATGCGAGGAAAGGTCCCCTCTTCGAGACCGGTCACGAACACCACCGGGAACTCGAGCCCCTTCGCTGCGTGGATCGTCATCAGCGAAACGCCGCGTGCCTCGCCATCGGCGGGCGACACCAGCGCGACACGTTCGAGATAGCCCACCAGTGATGGCTCTGCGGTCTCTCGCTCATAGTCCCCCAGCGAGCCTACCGCCTCCTGCAGGTTCAGCAGTCGGTCTTGCGACTCCTTGGTCCCATCGATCGCCAAGCGCTCGAGATATCCACTGCGTTCGAGCAGCCTCTCGGCCAGCGCAAAAAGACCCTGCGATCCCTCGGCCAGTGGCCGTAGCTCATCGATCAATTCAGTAAAGGCCGCTAGTTTCTTGCGCGCGCCGGTCCCCAGGACATCGCACCCCTGGTCGATCGCCGTGCGCATCGCCTGCCACAGCGAGAGGTTTCGCTGTCGTGCCAGCTCGCGCACCTTCTCAATCGTGGTCTCGCCGATGCCGCGCACCGGAACGTTGATGATGCGCTCTAGGCTGACATGGTCGTCAGGGTTGACCAGCACCCGCAGGTAGGCGAGCAGATCCTTGACCTCGGCGCGGTCGAAGAAGCGCATGCCGCCCAGCACTGCGTAGGGCAAATCTCCCGCGCGAAAGGCCTCTTCGAGCACGCGCGACTGGGCGTGGGTACGGTAAAAAACCGCACAATCGCCCGGGACCCGATCCCCCTCGGCACACAGCCGCTTGATGGTATTGACGATGTAGTCGGCCTCGCGTCGTTCATCCGTAGCGGTGTAGTACTGCAGCGACTGGCCTGTTCCCAGCTCGGTAAAAAGGCGCTTCTGCATCCGACCGTGGTTGTGCGCGATCACTCCATTGGCAGCGTCGAGAATCGACTGGGTAGAGCGGTAGTTCTGCTCGAGCTTCACCACCTTGCAACCCGGCCGGTCATCGGCAAAGCCGAGAATGTTCTCCACCTTGGCGCCGCGCCAACCATAGATCGACTGGTCGTCATCGCCGACGACACAGAGATTGCCGGTTCGCACCGCCAGGTGGCTGGTGAGCTGATGCTGCACCTGGTTGGTGTCTTGAAACTCGTCGACCAGCACGTGGTCAAACCGACTCGCCAGATCGGGTCCCACCTCAGGATGCGCAGCGAGATGGACCACCTCGATCAGCAGGTCACCAAAGTCGACCGCATTGGCGGTCCGTAGTCGCCGCTGGTACTCGGGATAGACCGCTTCGACCTGGTCGGTCACGAAGTCGTGGCCCTGATAGTGCTCCGCCCGGATGCCCTGGTTCTTGGCCCGATCGATGCCGCTCATGAGAGCGCGCGGAGTGATCACCCGGTCGGAAATGTTGAAGTCCTTCATGATCCGCACGATCAGCGAGCGCTGGTCACTGTCGTCGCAGATGAGAAACCCAGGCCGAAGACCGGCGGCCTCGGTATAGATGCGTAGCAGCTTGGCGCAGGTGGCGTGGAACGTACCGATCCAGATCTTGTGGGCCTCGTCACCGAGCAACCGCGCTGCGCGTTCGCGCATTTCGCCGGCCGCCTTGTTGGTGAAGGTGACGGCGAGAATGCGCCACGGCCGCACGCCCCGGCTGACCAGCGCCGCGAGCCGATGGGTGATGACGCGCGTCTTGCCCGAACCAGCGCCGGCCAGTACCAAGAGCGGCCCCTCGCCATGCTCGACCGCCTCGCGCTGGGGAGGATTGAGATCGCGTTCGAGACTCACCTGGGCTTGATACCGGATTGCGACGAACGGTTCAAGCACGGTTACGCGAGTCGGGGAGAAGTTCGGGGGATTCACCTCCTCGTCGGACATTCCTGTCTGAGGGCTTCCAGAAACAGGGCGCCGTATTGCTCCAGCTTTTTGGGTCCAACACCGGAGACCGCGAGTAGCTCGGCTTCGTTCTGGGGCCGTGCCCGGGCCATTTCAAGGAGCGTGTAGTCGCTGAAGATCACGTAGGCCGGCAGCCCCCGCTCATCGGCGATCCGCCGGCGCAGCGTCTTGAGCTGCAGAAAGAGTTCGACATTCTCGCCGCCCGACGAGGCGGAAGTCCGGACTGGGCGCTTGTCGCGACTCGCCACGGCCGGGGTGTCTGCCAACAGGTCACTACGTAGACAGACATCGCAGGCGGTCCCACACGGTGCGATGCGCTCACCAAAATGGGCCACCACCGCCTGGTGCCGACAGCGCAGGCTCTCCGCAAAGCGAAACATCGCCCGCGCCTGCTGCCGCCGCGCTTCGATCACCTCCGGCGCCACGTCGTCGGCTGAATCGTCGAAGCTCTCGTACGTCATCACCTCCGACCAGGAGTAGAACAGGACACAGTCGCTCGCTACACCATCGCGGCCGGCGCGACCGATCTCCTGGTAGTAGCCCTCGATGGAGCGCGGCATATCGCGATGGATGACATAGCGGATGTTCGACTTGTCGATGCCCATACCAAAGGCGACGGTCGCAACGATGACATCGATATCATCGCGGCGAAACGCCTCCTGGGCGCGATTTCGCGCCCCGCTGTCCATCCCCGCGTGGTAGGCCGCCGCCCGTACGCCCCGATCGCGTAGGTAGTCGGCCATGGCCTCGACCGACTTGCGCGAGAGGCAGTAGATGATGCCATTTTGACCTCCACGTGCACGCACCAGACGCAAGATCGCCGCCCGCACATCCAGCCCATCGCCCTTGCGATAGGCATGCAGTGCGAGGTTGCGGCGAAAGAAGGAGCCCCGAAAATGGGCCGGTGCGACCATCGCCAATTGATGCGCGATATCGTCGGTGACTTCGCGCGTCGCTGTCGCGGTGAGCGCCAGGACCGGTGGCCCGCCAAAACGCGCCTTGAGCCCCGCCAGGTTGCGGTAGGCGGGGCGAAAGTCGTGGCCCCAGTGGCTGATGCAGTGGGCTTCATCGACCACGATCAGCCGCAGATTGAGGGCCGCCAGCGTGGCGCCGACCGAAGCCTCGATCCCCTCCGGTGCGGCATAGAGTAGTTCGAACGCCCCTCGGCGCAGCGCATCGATCCGGCTACGCCGTTCGTCGGCCTCCAAGCTGGAGTTGAGATAGGTGGCCCGCAGCCCGATCTCCTGGAGCGCATCCACCTGATCCTTCATCAGGGCGATGAGCGGCGAAATCACCAGCGTCGTGCCACCCAAAATGCGCGCCGGAATCTGAAAGGTGAGCGACTTGCCGGCGCCGGTGGGCATCACCCCAATGCAGTCACGCCCCGATAGCACCGCGTCGATGATCTGCTCTTGGCCCGGGCGAAAGCGCTCGAAACCAAACAGGCCACGCAGGAGCTCTGCCGGCCGGGTCGAAGCGGGCAGCGCGCGCAGTGCTTGCGAAAGCCGCTGCAGCTGCGCGATCGCCGCGGGGCTGAATCGATCGGGACGGACGCGAAACTGGCTGCGCATCGCCTCAAGCCCCTGCCCTATCCGACCGCAGACGGCGAGATCGCCTGGATCGCTCCGCTCCCACTCGGCACAAAGCGCGCCGACGGCGTCGTCGATATCGACCGGCTCTTGAAGCGAACTGGGGATCGGATCCATCATGGCGACCAGGGTAGATTACATGGTCGACTTTCCAGTGCGCCAAGAAAAGATGCGAGCGCTCGCGCAGAAGATGGCCGCTCTCGGGATCCGAGAGGCCGACCTGGAGGAGAGCTTCATCCGCTCGCGCGGCCATGGCGGACAGAATGTGAACAAGGTCTCCACGTGCGTCCTGCTGGTACACCGTCCCTCCGGTTTGGCGGTGCGCTGCGAACAGGAGCGCAGCCAAGGGCTCAATCGCTACCGGGCGAGGCAGATTTTGGTCGAGAAGATTGAACAGCAGCGCTTGGGTCAGGCGAGCGAACGCCAGCAAGCGATCGAAAAACTGCGCCGGCAAAAACGCCGCCGCAGCCGCCGCGCCAAGGAAAAGATGCTCGAGACCAAGCACCGCCGCGCTCAGACCAAAGCGCTCCGCGAACCTCCCCGCGACGAAGGATGAACCGTTCGATCGAGCGCGGCGCGGTGGCGGGCCTGCTCCTGGCGCTCTTGGACCTGGCTACCACGCGCGCAAGTTATGGCTCGCCGATTGAGCGTCTAGTCTTCAGCGTTGCCGTCCTGGCGTTGCTGGTGGCCCTCGGTAGCGGCGCCGGACTGCTACTCGCCGGGCTGCCATGGCCGATGCTGCCGCGGCGACGAAGGATCCTGCTGGCCGCCCTCGGCGCCCTACTTTTCCTGATCAACGCTTATACTCTGCGGCGCCTCTATCCGGTCGCGCACGGCCTGGCGCTCGGTATGAGCTACCTGCTGTTTTTTACGGTCGTCGGCGAGTTCCGCACGATGCGCGGCCGACGCCCCATGGCAATTGGGGCGCTGCTGCTGCTGCCGATCTCCTTGCTCCTTCAGAGCTGGTCGCACAACGTACGCTTCGTCCTTCGTCAGCAGACCACCGCCGCCCACCTGGTTTCGAGTGCGCTCCTCCCATTCATGCCACGCAGCACGCCTCCGCTCTCTCCATCGCTTCCCACTCGCCCGATGGAACGATCGGTGCCCGCGTTGCCGGCTGCGCTCGATGCACACCTCGTGCTCATCACGATCGATGCGCTGCGCGCAGATCACCTCGGCAGCTATGGCTACCCCCGAACGGTCCATGGTCAGCCGCTCACCCCGACCCTCGATGCACTCGCTGCCCGCGGCGCCCGCTTCGTGCGCACCTATGCCCAGGCTCCCCACTCGGCCTATTCGATCGCCTCGCTTCTGACCGCCGACTATGTGCCCTCGCTGGTGCAGCTCGGCAGAGCGCTTCCGCCCACGCTTGCCGATCGACTTCGCGCCCGCGGCTGGCACACCCAGGCCTTTTTTCCGAGCGGCCTGTTCTTCAACGGCCGCCAGGAGCTGCAAAAGTTCGCCGAGTCCCACTTTGGCTTCGAGCGTGCGGACATCGATCATCTCGACGCGCGAGCACTGACCGACCGGGTGGTGACAAGCCTGGGCGAGCTGCGAAAAAAAGGCGAGCCGCGCAGCTTTTATTGGATCCATTACTTCGACGCGCACGAGCCCTATGTGCGCCATCCCGAATTCGACCTCGGCCCTGCTCCCAGCGATCGCTACGATTCCGAGCTGGCCTTTCTCGACCGCGAGCTGGCCCGCCTCATCGCGGCACTTGCCGAACTGGACCGCCCGGTGGTCTTGGCCGTAACCGCAGATCATGGCGAAGAGTTCCAAGAGCATGGCGGCTGGTACCATGGATCTTCACTCTACGAAGAGCAGGTGCGGGTGCCGCTGCTCCTGGTGGCGCCAGGCGCTCCCCCACAGGGGGTATCCCATCCCGTCCAGCTGGTCGATGTCGCCCCCGCGCTGCTCGAACTCATCGGTGAACCGGCGCCAGCCGGGCCGCTAGCGGAACGAGGCCTGGCGCTGGCATTGGCGGGAGGCGCCGATCGCGCCGCCTTTTCGCAGGTGGATACCAAGCGCATGGTGGTAAGCGGTGGCTGGAAACTGATCGAAGATGTGCGGCGAGACACCTGGGAACTCTACGATCTGTCACGCACTCCACTGGAAGCCCAGAATCTCTTCGACGAGGAGCCAGCGAGGGCACGAACGCTGGCCGATGAACTCCATCACTGGGAGGAGCGGCTCTCGAACGGTCCGGCACGAGAGCCAATGGCCCTTGCCCGCGCGCGTCTCGGCGACCGACGGGCCGTGGCCGAACTGGTTGCCCTCATCAGCGATGCTGAGCAGCCGCGGCAGACCCGCGCCGAGGCGGCCCGGCTGGTCGGGTCCTTGGAGGGCTACCCGGCCCGCGATGCGCTCCGTGGTGCGCTGCCTCCTGCCCCCCCTCAGGCGCCGCTGCCCACCGAAACCTCTTGTGACGAGCTGTGCGCCGAAGCTGCGCTCGCACTCGGTGAGCTGACGGATCGCCGTGCAGCACCGACCCTGGTGCTGCTGCTCGACCGCCCGCCCTACCGCCAGCGTGCCGCGGTAATGCTCGGGCGGCTGCGCGATGGGCGCGGCCGCGGGGCGCTTCTCGAGGCCATCGGAACCCGCGATCTCGAGCTTCGCAAGAAGGCACTGCACTATCTCGGTTTTGTCGGCGGAGAGGAGGCGATTGCACCGCTGGTCAAGGAGCTCGACGAGCTCCACACCCGATCGCTCGCACTGTTGGCACTGGCCCGTATCGGGGCGCGCCTGGATGGCCCCTCGCGAAACCGCATTGCCGTCCTTCTCCTTGACCGGTTGAAGATTGAGCCCTATGAGGACAACCGAGCTCACTTCCTCTGTGCACTGGGCCTACTGGGAGAACGAACGCCGGCAGTCTGGGCGGCGGTCTTGAACCATGCGCGCGCCGTGCCACGGGTGAATTGGGCCACCGAGACCCTAGTGCGCCTGGGCGCGCTCGAGAGCGGCCTCGTGCAGGGCGTCGACTTCGCGCCCGAACTTCGAGCTCCTGGGATTGCAAACTGCCGACGGCTGCTCGGCGAATCTACCGACGACTACGCGAACGCCACCCACTGCCAGCTGGTGGCACCCCACACCGCCGTCGTGCTGACGGTACCAGAGCGCGCTGACCATGAACTGGTTCTCCGAATCGCTCCGTCAAGCCCCATCCAGCTGCGCATCTCCATCAACGGTCAGGCGCTCGGGGAGCAATCCATCGAAGCCGGCTGGCACGAGCGAGGGTTCGCCGCACCCGCGTCCCTGTGGCGAAGTGGCAAGAATCGGATCGATCTGGATCTCATCGAACTGCCCACCGACCGACCGCTGGTCGAATTGGACCATCTGCTACTCTTGCCGTCTTCGTCTTCGTCTTCGTCTTCGTCTCCGTCTCCGTCTTCGTCTCCGTCGCCGTCGCCGTCTCCGACACCGACACCGTCTCCGTCGCCGTCTCTGACACCGACACCGACACCGTCACCGTCACCGTCTCCGTCACCGTCACCGTCACCGTCGCCGTCTACGTCTCCGTCACCGTCTCCGTCTCCGACACCGTCTCCGTCTCCGTCACCGTCTCCGACACCGACACCGTCTCCGACACCGACACCGACACCGACACCGTCGCCAACACCGTCGCCAACACCGTCGCCAACACCGTAACCGTCTCCGCCTGGGATTGATCCGCTTTCGTAGACACCTTGGGAAAGGTGAATACTACGATGTGTTTGGCCAGCCCCCAAACGGCACCCTCGGCTACTCGGTAAATCAGTTCGCCACTGCAACCTCAGGCGGCATCAGCGATCATCCGCGCGAGCTCTCGCTTGGTGGTGCCGAGACGGAGAAGCGCACGCAGTAGAAGCTCGATAGACACCGAGCGATCGCCAGCCTCCATCTTGGCAACCCGCGATTGGCTGGAGTGAATCATCTTGGCCAACTGCTCTTGGGAGAGACGGCTGCCCTGGCGACGAACTTTCACGCTCCGCGCCATCACCAACTTCAGCTCGATCAGCGTCATCTCCTCATCTGACAAGCCGAGAAGATCACCTGCGCTGCCCACCCTCCATCCCTTTTTCTCGAGAGCATTTCGCTTCGCCTCTTTCATCGCACTCCCTCCTCGCTATCGCGGTCATACAGCGCAAATCGGCGCTGGCATGTTTCGATGATCCATTTGGGTGTTCGCTGGGTGGTCTTGGCGAAGATATCTACGAGCACGATTGCATCGGCGTCGATCCGGCAAACGATCCGCCACTCGCGACGGACGTCGGTGACGTCTGAGCTCATGACAACCGGAACCAATCGATGGCATCGGTCGCGACTGTGGCATCGCCAGTTTTTCGCCCTGCTGTAACCTGCGCAATAACATGCCGACCTCGAGTCGGGCCTCTGCTGAAAACGGTGGCGTCTTGACCTCACCATGCAGCCATACCAGGGGCAGGTCGGCTTTCACATTCAGAGGATATGTCATTTTCGACATAAGTCAATGGCAGTTCGCCAGGCGTGGCCTATGGCAGACAATCTGACGACACCAGCACGCCGCATGAGGTGATGTATCGCAAATTCCACCAGCTCCTTGAGGCGATCCTTCCAGTGCTCGATGTGGTAGCTCTCGCCGAATCGGATGACGCCGCGCCGACGGCCGTTCTGCGGAGGATTGCGTACTGCGAAAACAGGGCAGCCGAGCTACGGGGGGCAGCTTGCTGCGCTGCGGGCAGCACCCGAGCTGATCCAGCTCTGAAGGCGCGGGATCGCTCGATCCACGTCGCGGCCATAGATCCACCCGAACATACGCCGTACTACCGGTGCGAGAGCACCCTCCAAGCGCACGGTCCAGATCAGATGGGTCGTGCCTGGGCCCCGAGGCTCGAAGCAATGATCGTAGTGGACCCGAAGCGCGGGAAAACCACCAAGCCACTACGCCAGAACCCGGCTCATGGACAGAGGCTGCGCCCCTTGGCAGGAAACGGCGGACTACCTTTTCTCCTCCGGCACGTCGATCTGATAGCGCCTCACTTTGTCGCACAGCGTCGACTTCGGCACACCGAGTGATTGGGCCGCCGCCCGCCGATTGCCCAGGGTTCGGCGCAGCGCCCGCAAGATCATCTCGCGCTCCACCTCTTCCAAGCGTCGCCCATCGATGGCGATTCGGCCACTGTCAACGCTCGCTGGTTGAGCGACGGGCATCAGATCTTCCGCCTCGAGGAGGCGCCCGCCGAAAATCGCGGCTCGCTGGATGGCATTTCGCAGCTCCCGCACATTGCCTGGCCATGGGTAGCGGCCGAGCGCGTCGAGCGCCGCCTCCGAAAGATCGCGCGCTCCCATTTCTGGCGCCAACTCCTTCAAGAAGTGGCGTGCCAGCAGGGGTAGATCTTCACAACGATCCCGCAGCGCAGGCAGCTCGAGTACCACCATGGCGAGACGGTGATACAGGTCCAAACGGAAAGCTCCACATCGCACGGCCGCTGGCAGGTCGCGATGGGTTGCTGCCACCAGCCGCACATCGACTCGCCGCTCGCCGCTCGCCCCCACGGCTCGCACGACACCCGTTTCGAGGACGCGCAGAAGCTTCGGCTGGAGCGCAATCGGCAGCTCTCCGATCTCATCGAGAAAAAGTGTTCCCGAAGTGGCCTCTTCAAAAACACCCGGACGACGCCCCGCTGCTCCCGTAAAGGCTCCCCGCTCATGGCCAAATAGCTCGCTTTCGGCCAGCTCGGGCGAAATCGCCCCACAGTTGAGCACCACGAAGGGGCCGCGCCGGCGACTCGCTGCGTGCAGCGCGCGGGCCACCAGCTCCTTGCCGGTACCGCTCTCCCCCAGAATGAGCACGGCCGCGCGCGTCGGAGCGACCGAGTCGATTCGAGCGCGGAGACGCCGCATTGCAGGGCTATCGCCGATCAGCCCTTCGCCCACCCCCTCGGCCACGAGGCGCATGGCCGAACGCCCGACACAGAGCTGCATCCCGGGTGAAAGCTCGCCCGTTCCCACACGAACGCCGCCCACAAACGTACCGTTGTGTGAGCCGCAGTCGACCACCACGACCCGCTGCCCATAGCGCCGCAGGATGCAGTGCAGCCCCGAAACATACGGGTCTTCCAGCACCAGGTCGTTGTCTTCGGCACTACCGATCGACAGCTGCTCGTCGATCCCGATCTCCCGCCCATCGCCCCGACGAAGCGCCACCCGCACCCGGTCCGCAGCCGCCACCGCGACCGGCCGGGTCGATCCCCGTCGTCGCCGCCCCCGCTCCGCGGCCACCAAGGTCTGTTCCACCACCGGAAACCAGCCCCCCTCTTCCATGTTCCCGTTATCGGCTGGCGCCGCGAAATGTTGCGTAGAATTTGGTATAAAGTTCGCCGTCGATGAAGATTCGAGTGCTCTATTTTGCGGTGCTCCGGGAGCGGATCAACCGCGGCGAAGAGCTGCTCGCTCTCGCAGCGGGGGCCACGGTGGGGCAGCTCGTCGAAGAGCTCGAGCGGCGCCACCCGCCCGTTCGCGCGCTCCGTCGCCATTTACAGATCGCGCGCAACCGGGAGCTGGTCCGGCTCACCGAAACGCTCTGCGATGGGGATGAAGTGGCGCTGATCCCGCCGGTCGCAGGCGGTGCCACCGCAGCCGTGCGCGGCGAACCGCTCGATCTCGGCGAGGCGGTGCGTCTGGTCACCAGCGATACCGCCGGTGCGCTCGTCACCTTTGCCGGAATCGTCCGCCGCTCCGGTGCCCAAATCCAGCGGGTTGAGCGGCTCGAATACGAGGCCTACACCGCGATGGCCGAAGCACGCCTCGCCGAAATCACCGCGCAGCTAGAGCACCAGCATGGCGCTAAAATCGCCATCCTCCATCGCGTCGGTCGCCTGGCGGTGGGCGAAACCGCCGTCGTGATCGCTGTCGCGGCGCCCCACAGGGCCGAAGCCTTTGCCGCCTGCCGGGAGGCGATCGAACGGCTCAAGGTGGAGGTCCCGATCTGGAAAAAGGAGATCGGCGAAGACGGCGAAGAGTGGATCGGGATGGGGCCCTAGCTGGCCGGAGGCTACGCCCCACAGGAATTTGCATACCGGGTCCGGACGAGCTATACTTTCTCTCCGTGTTGCAGAGTTCTCTGCACAGTATAACTAGTTTATTTTATTTGTCTTTATCTCGGTGGAGGTGTCTGTGAAGCTCGTTTCTCAGACCAGTTTCCCCTTCGCCTCATCCCCCCCCCGGAGCCCGCTCGGGCGGGTGGCCCGGGAGCCGCAGGCGCGCCCTCGCCCGAGGCCCGTCAGCTCCCCCTCCCCCGATCCCTTGGAACAGGCCCGCCAGAACCTCGAACAGCACCTCAGCTCCTCTCTGTCCGGCCGCCGGCTGGCCTTGGCGGTCACCGACAATAGCCACACCATGATCTCGGTGCGTCGCGAAAAGGGGCTGTTTCGGCTCCGGCTACACCATATGTTCCTCGATGCGGAGCCCGAGGTCATCCAGGCGCTCATCCGTTACGTGGGTCAAAACGATCGCGCCTCCTCCAACCTGCTCGGCCAGTATATCGATATCCACCAGCACCGCATCCGTCGCCGCCGCGCTCGGCAGCAAATTGTCACGCTGGAAACCGTCGGGGAGATTTTTGATCTTCAGGACCTGTTCGACGACCTCAACCAGAACTACTTTCGCAGCGCCATCACCGCGCGCCTGACCTGGGGGATCCGCACCCCACCGGGGGGGCGCCGACGGCGACGTAACTCCATAAAAATGGGCTCTTATTCGGTGGAAGACCGGCTGATCCGCATCCATCCGTCGCTCGACCGCCCCTTCGTGCCCCGCTACTTCATCGAATGGATCCTGTTCCACGAAATGCTGCACCAAAAGCATGACATCCCGGTGGTGCACGGCCGTCGCCAGTTCCACACGCCCGCCTTCCTCGCCGAGGAGCGCAGCTTCGAACACTTCGAGCGCGCGCAGTGCTGGGAGCGGGAAAACCTCGACCGCCTGCTACATTACTGAGCTGAACTAGTGTAGAGTTGCGCCCAGTTGGAGGCGCTGCCATGAGAATTGTTTTTTTTGCGCTGGGGCTCAGCCTGGTCGGGTGTGGTGCCAAGAGTTTGCCTGCCCAGCCCGATATGGCGCTAGGCACGGTGGATTTCGCCACGGGCCTCACGTCGGACGATTTGGCGGTGACCCCGAATGGCTGCAGCACGCTCCAGCAGGACTGCTCCGATCCCAACCAAAAATGCAATCTGGTCGTGGATAATGTCAAGAATGTGTATGCCGAGGCCTGTGTCGACCTCATGGGCACCAAGGCGCTGGGGGAAACCTGTATGCGCGCCGCCGCGGGGAACGATGGGGTCGGCCACGATAACTGTGCCAAGCCCCTCTACTGTAGCGACTACGGCTCCAACAATCCCACCAACCCGGATCGCCACTGTCGCAAGTTCTGCAGCAAGAACAGCGACTGCGCGCAAAAAGAGGCCTGCCTGAGCCTGGTGGGAATACAGGTAGGCACGTGCGCACCCACCTGCACGCCCTTCGGTAGCGACTGTTCGAACGGGCTCAACTGCTCCGACGCACTGGGCGATGTCAACCAAAAATATGCCTACCTCTGCCGTACACCGGGTACCGGGAAGGAGGGCGCAGAGTGTACCGTAGGCTGCGTCCAGGACACCGTCTGCCTGCTCTCGGTAAACATGAAGAGCTACTGCTACAAACTATGCAACGGTCAGCATCCGTGCCAATCGGGCACCTGCAAGGCCATCGCGGGCGACGTGAACAATGGCACGGTTTGCCAACAATAAACTGGTGCTCGTGGAGGCGCTGCCATGAGAATTGTTTTTTTTGTACTGGGGCTCAGCTGGATCGGGTGTGGCCCCAAGAGCACGCCTGCCCAGCCCGATATGGCGCTGGCCACGGTCGATCTCAACATGGCCCCTGCGCCGGACGATCTGGCCGTGGCGCCCGACGGTTGCAGCACCCTCCAACAGGACTGCCCTGGCCCCAACCAGAAATGCAACTTCGTCATCGTTAAGCAGGAGTACACCGAGGCCTGCGTCGATCTCATCGGCAACAAGGGGCTCAGCGAAGCCTGCATGCGCACGGCTCCCGGCGATGAAGGGGATGGCCACGATAACTGCCAAAAAGGCTTCTACTGCAGCGACTATGGCACCTACCGACCCCTGTCTCCCGAGCGCCACTGTCGCAAGTTTTGCAGCAAGAACAGCGACTGCGCCCCCAAACAGGCCTGCTTCGATATCACGGAGACCGTGGGCCTGTGTGCGCCGACCTGCACGCCCTTCGGTAGCGATTGCGCGGGCGACCTCAACTGCTCCGACTGGGCAGGGGATGTCAACTCGAAGGTGACCTACCTGTGCCGTCAGCCGGGGCTGGGCAAACCGGGCGAAGAGTGCCCCGACGACGGCTGCATCCAGGACGCCATCTGCCTCCTGGAGGGCAACGGGATGAGCTACTGCTACAAGCTGTGTAACGCTCAGCATCCCTGCCCCCGGGGCACCACCTGCAAGGCCGTGCTCGGCGATGCCAACAACGGTACCGCTTGCCAAAAATGAACCTGACCGGGCTCGCCGCTCTACTGGCGTGCATCGGCTGCGGCCCCCAGACCCCACCTGGCCCGCCCGATATGGCGGCGGTCGACCTCCGCGCCGAAGACGATCTCACCCTGGCCCCGCTCGGCTGCAGCACGCTCCAGCAAAACTGCTCCGCTCCCCAGCAGAAGTGCACGATCGTGCAGAACAAGCAGGGGTACAGCGAAAGCTGCGTCGACCTCCTCGGAAGCAGGACGCTCGGCGAAACCTGCATGCGTACTGGTCCGGGCTACGATGGAGTCGGCCACGATAACTGCCAAAAGGGGCTGAACTGTTCCGGCTTGGCGAGCGTCTATCTGGAAACCCCCGAGCGCCACTGCCGCAAGTTTTGCAGCAAGAATAGCGATTGCACAGCGAAGGAGGCCTGCATCCGAATGATGGATTCGGTCGGCCTCTGCGTGCCGACCTGCATGCCCTTTGGTGTCGATTGTTCGAACGGCCTCAATTGCTCCGACGCGGTCGTCGATATCACGAAGAAATATGTCTACCTCTGCCGCGAGCCGGGCATCGACTGGATCGGCGAAGAGTGCATCGTCGGCTGCGTCCAGAACGCGGCCTGCCTGCTCTCCCAGAATGGCAAGAGCTACTGCTATCGAATGTGCGATCCACAACATCCTTGTGCCATGTACAGCTGCACGCCGCTGCTCGGCGATCCCAGCCAGGGCACCATCTGCCAGTGAAGCATCCCAAGGACAGCTGCCAACCGCTGATTCTACTTGGCCTAAACCCTGCTTGGAGGTACTACTGCAGCGGATTAGACCCCTTTCAGGTTGAAATGAGCGTAACGAGGCGGCTGGGACCGAGGCGAGACGAGGAGCGACGACGCAGGACTACTGTAAGTAATCCAAGGAGAAGCGACGAAGCGCTCACCGAAGGGACCGGGCGCCGCAGTAGATCATTTCAACCTGAAAGGGGTCTAGGAGTGAGACTTTGGACGAAGTGATCCGCACCCAATTCCACGAGCTCTCCGAAAAGATCGCCGATTCGATCCATTCCATTTCCTCCCTGGTGGAGGCCGAACTGCCGACTACCGACGAGCTCGGCGCCGCGCACGCGACGGTCGACCAGATCGTTGCGAGCTATAATCAGCTGGTGGCGCAGATCCCGGAGGCCGAACGTGCCCCGCTCGAACGCACCCACGGGCGGCGCATCACCGATCTGCGGCGCTTAGCGGCACGCCTGCCGAAAAAGAGTGCGGGGCAGACCGCCCGGCTCGCCAGCGATGTGCCCCCCTCGGGGGGGTGGCCGTTTCTCCTGCAGCGCGAGCCGCCCAAGTCGATCGAGCCACCGCGCGTGGCTCCCGTCAAGCGAGATCAGCCGGCGCTTCGGGTCGGCGGCGAAGTCGAAGCCTGGTGCAGCACCTGCGGCGGCCTCACCGACCACCATATCGTCGCGATCGTCGATGGTCAGCCGAAGCAGGTGATCTGCCAGGGCTGCAACGCGCGCCACGGCTATCGCACCACCCCAGCCCGCAAGAGCGGCGATGCCCCGCTCCAGGTGCCCACCGCGCACAAGCCGACCCGCGAAGAGGTAGAAGCGCGCAAAAAAGAGGAGGCGCGCTTCGCTCTCATGAAGGAGCTGGCAGAAGCGACCGAGGTGCGCAACTTGGCGCCCAAAGAGCGCTACAAGGCGGGTGAAATCATCCAGCATCCGGAACATGGGCGCGGCAAGATCGAAACCGTGCTGCGCGGCTCGCTGCTGGTGCGCTTCCGCGACGGTTTAAAGTCGGTCAGCACCCTGTAGCCACAGCCGCCGCGAAGATCTCGCACAGCTCGTCCAGCTCGCCCTCTGCGATGTTGAGGGGGGGGGTGAGGTAGACCGTATCGCCGAGCGGCCGCAGGTAGGCCCCTCGGCGCAGCCCCTCTTCGTAGACCTGCCACCCCGCCCCGCCGAGATAGCCACCGCCCGCGAGGTCGAATGCGGCGATCATCCCCAGGTGGCGCGCCCCCCGGACACCCGGGATCTTCGCCAGATCGGCCGCCAGCGTGGCCAGCCGCTCGGCCTTGCGGCTGGCGCGGACCAGAATCTCTTCGTCACGGTAGACGGCGAGCACCTCGCGTGCGACCGCTGCTCCGAGGGGATTACCGGTGAAGCTATGACCGTGCCAAAAGGCGCGTTCCTTGCCACCGAGAAAGCCGCGAAAGATCCGGTCGGTCACCAGCGTCGCGGCAAAGGGCAACATGCCACCGCCGAGCGCCTTGGCGGTACACAGCAGATCGGGCGTGATGCCGGCGTGCTGGCAGGCCCACATCGTTCCGGTACGCCCCAGCCCCGTGAATACCTCATCGGCGATGAGCAGCACGTCGTGCGCCCGGGTCAGCTCCCGTACGCCCCGGAGATAGCTCGCCCCATGGCAGCGCATGCCCGCCGCTCCTTGGACCATCGGCTCGACGATGAGGGCGGCGATTTCGTCGCCCCGTGTGGTGAGCAACCGGGAGAGCTCCTCGAGCGAGTGCTCTTCGCCGTCGGCGGGCGAAGGAAGTCGCAACGGTTCGACCAGCAGCGGGGCGAAGGGGCGGCGAAACAGCTCGACGCCGCCGAGGGCGGTGGCGCCCGCCGTATCGCCGTGGAAGGCGCCCTCCAGTGCCACGATGCGCCGCCGGGTCGGTTGACCGTTTTGTGCCCAGAACTGCACCGCCAGCTTGAGCGCCGTCTCCACTGCCGTCGAGCCGTCATCGGAAAAGAGCACACGGGAGAGACCCGCAGGAGCGATCTCCACCAGCTCCTGTGCCAACCGTACCGCCGGTTCGTGGGTCAGACCGGCCAGCGCGGTATGCGCCAGCTTGCCGGCCTGGTCGAGGAGCGCTCGCACGAGGCGGGGATGGCGATGGCCGAGCGACGCCACCCACCAGCTGCTGTTGCCATCGAGATAGCGGCGCCCATCGCGATCGAACAGCCAGGCGCCTTCGGCGCGGTCGATCACCAGCGGTGCAACACGGCCAGCGACATAATCGTCCATCGCTGTGTAGGGGTGCCAAACGAACTGGCGGTCCAGCTGAAGCAGAGCGTCGCGGTCTACTTCTCCGGGCACCAGAGACCCATCTCGATCGCCTTCTCCACCACCTTCTCGCAGGTATGGCCGGCGCCGTTCGAAAAGCTGCAGGCCGACAGTGCATCCACAAACTCACGTCCCGACACCGATTGCAGAGCGAGCTTCTTGTCCTTCTGCTCGCCCTCCGCGACTCCCTCGGTCGTCTTGAGCAGCTGCAGCCCCTGACCCGATTCGAGCTTGCCGCAGCTCGCCTCGCAGCTCGCCTTGAAGTTGCGCGCCTGCTCGTCGCTCTTGCAGGAGCTGGGGACATGCTCGCAAAACTTATTGCACGGCGTATAGAGCCCCATCACCACCGCGACCGCCACCACGAATATAGCACCCGCGATGCCAAAGCCGATCTTGTTGGCACGCGAAGAGTTGCTGCGCATCAATTTTTCATGCCCGACGAAGGTACGCTCCTCCGCAGCCCCCAGCGAGCTAAAGTCCGCATCGCCCATCGAGTGGTCGCGCCGACCGAGCGCCTGGAGCAGGCCAAAGAGCCCCACGGCCACGACGCCCAGGAGCGGCACACCGACGCCGATCGCAATCGCAAAGGGGCGTGTTCTGTTGCCCACCGCCAACAACAGAACCACCCCGATCGCACCCACCACTACGAAGTCGACGAAGCGAAGCGACTCTTTCGACTTTGCCACCGGTTGCTCGTTTTCCATGGTCGCCATGTTGTCGTGTTTTCCGTCGAGAATCAAGCGCAGCCGCGCGCGGGTTACGGGGCGGGGATCACCCGCGCCGCACCGTCGCGCGCCAGGGTGCCGAGAAAGGCGTTCGACTGGAGCACCGCCTTCGGGTGGTTGAACTCGACGAAGTGGCCGTCATACTTGGGCACTCCTTTTCGATCGACGGGAACCGCATATTCGCACAGCGCGGCGGTTGCCTTACCGCCCGCGACATTGGAGGAAACGGGCGGCGACGCCCAAGACAGTCCCGCCTGGGCGAGCCCCTCGATCGGATCCAGCATCGGCAACACCGGGGGCGTCCCCATCGCCAGGCCGAGCGCTTTGATGGTCCGAATCGGCGTGTAGTGGTCGACCAGACCTAGCACGTGGAAGATGCTCTTGGGCGTCTGCGGCATACCCGTGGCCGGATCGATCGGCGGCTCGCGGAAAAACAGCCGCGCGTAGTTACCGGGGTCGGAAGACTCCACGTAGGTTTGAAGCAACGAAAGGACCGGGTGGTAGTCATCGACCGACTCACCGAGAATCAAACTGACATCGTTAGCGACATCGACGGGCTGAGTTTTCCCGAGCAGCGCGAGAATCAGATTGGCGCCCGCGCCCGAGAGCACCGCCCCCTTGATCTTGGGCTCGTAGGCGAGGAACAGCGGCCCCGTCAGCCCCCCTTGCGAATGGCCTTTGAAATAGATCTTGGATGGATCGAAGCGGATCAAATCATCGGTCTTGGGCGCATGTTCGACGAGGAAGTGCTCGACCAGGCGCACCAGCTGGAAATCGTCCGCCGCGCCCTGTTTGGGGCTATCCCGCGTTGAGCTCAAGTTGAAAATATTGAAAAAGGTGAAATCGGGATTGGCCATGCTCGGATCGCGTGGCCCGTGCAGCACCTGGTCGATCGAAATCATCGCCATGCGCGCGATCACCTTGCCCGCACCGTCGAGGACTTTGGCAGCATGGGTGGCCGAGCCATCCTCGACGAAGCTCATGTAGCTGCCCCCGGTGCCATGCGCATAGAGCACCACCGGCCAGCCTTGGTCGGGCATGGGCGCCCTCGGGATGGACAGGGCAAAGCGCAGCGTCTCGGTGCGCACCCGCTGCGGCTGCCCATCGGCATCGAGGGAGAGGGCCCCGCCAGTCTTCAAATAGGGCGGCTCGCCCTCCTGGAAATTGGGCGACTGGAACGTTCCCTCGTAGAGGTCGTAATAGTCCTTTTTCTCAGCGCTGTAGACCAAATCGGCGGGCGCAGGCGTGGGGGTCTGGGCATAGACCGCTTCGCGCAGCTTGCGCATGATCGACGTGGGATCGAGCGTGGTAAAGCGCGTCGAAATCACCACGTGCGCCGCATCCTCGAGCCCTAGCGCTGCGACCTCCTTGCCACTAAGCGTGGTGGGATAGCGCGGATCACGCAGGAGCGGCCCGCCGTCGGCACTATGCACGCTGTCGGTCACCACCGCGAGGTAGCGGGTGGCCGGGCGCAGCGGAAACCCCGGTTCGGGCAGGAGGGCCAGCCAGTTGGGGCCGATGTAGTGCCCCTCTGCGGCGGTGAACTGCGTGCGAATGGGGGTGCGCTGACCATAGCTGGGGCTCTTCGGGCTGGTGTCGACAAGAAAAACGCTCGCTTCCGGGCGCGTCGAGGCGGCTGCGTCGGCCGGTAGCGACGAAGCATCGAGCGGCGCATTGAAGCGAAAGAAGATGGCACTCTGGGTGCCGAACCCGCCGAGGGAATCGGCGCCGATGCCATCGAGATAGTTCGAGACCACTCCGGTCGGCTTGTAGAGGCCGGTGAGATCGAGTCGCCCCTCCCGGATGCGATCGTCGGCGGGCCAAGGCGCCGCGAAGAAATCGCTGCGGTGGGGCGATGGATCGTAGAGCGCTTGCGCGCCCCGTCCCACCGGACCACAACCCGCTCCGGCCAAGATCAAAACGATGTGTCGGAGCACTACACTCTCACTTGGCGGCTGGTACGTGAGCGTTTGGCGGGCGGGCTCACGGGCGCCCCACCGGGGCCGAGCGGAGGAAGGTCGACCAGCGTCGAGAAGCCACGCTTGACCAGCTGTTGCCACATCGCCCTCTTGTAGACATCGCCGGCCAGCATCGAGGTAATCGCCGCACACAGGGCCGGGTTCTCATCGCTGGCGAGCAGAAGCCGCCGCAAATTCTCCCCGTAAAACTCGTGCACCAACTTTTTGAAGAGATCCGCCCCCGAGAGCGCCTTCCGCTGATAGTCAGCAAAGCGGGGCGCACTCAAGTCCCGTGCTGCCAGCGCCTCGTCGATCGCCTGTGCGGCAAACTTGCCCCCCATGAGCGCCATCAGGACGCCGGTCGAAAAGAGCGGATCGATGAAGGCGGCCGCGTCCCCCACCAGGAGGTAGCGGTCACCGTAGTAGAGCCGCGAACGATAAGACCAGTTCCCGGTGGTGCCGATCTCGCGAATCCGGGTAGCCCCCGCCAGGAGCTTCTTGATCTCGCGTTGCTCGGCGATCGCGCCTTCGAAGAGCTCGATGGGAGAGCGGCCACGTCGCGCGAGCGTGTACTCCTTCTCAAAGACGACGCCGACAGACGTCACGTTGCCGCGAAAGGGGATGAACCACCACCAGCCCCCCTCGAACATGATCAGCGAGAAATTCCCCTCGTCGGTGCCCGTCTGACGGACGCAATTCTCAAAATGCGTGAAGCAGGCGACGTTGGTGGTGATCTCCTGATCCGGCTCTTTGAGCTGATACTCGTTGGCCAGAAAGGTGTCGCGGCCGGTAGCGTCGACGAACAGCTCCGCCTCTACGGTGTATTCGACCCCCTCCGGATCGCGCACCCGCACCGAGACGCGGTCGGAGAGAAAGGTCACCTTTCGCACCTCGTGCCGCTCGCGCACCTCTGCCCCGAGGCGCTGTGAATTCCGGAGCAGCAATTCGTCGAAATCGGCACGCGGCACCTGGTAGGCGTAGGGACGACCCGCCTCGATCGCGGTATCGAAATAGTAGGTGAATTGCGTCCCCGACTCCTCGTGGATGAAACGCGCACCCGGCTTGTGGATGTAACGCCGGTCGATCTCATCGAAAATGCCGAGCTCCTTGTAGACATCGTTCGACCAGGGGAGCATCGATTCGCCCAGGTGGAAGCGCGGAAACTGCTCGCGCTCGAGGACGAGAACGTGGCGGCCTCGCAGCCGCAGGTAGGAGGCGGTCGTCGATCCGGCCGGCCCACCTCCAGCGATGATGGCTTCGTACATGTGGGTGTTATATCACCAACCAGGGTCGCATTGCTGCGACCCTGGTGAGCTCAACCATCGCAGTCGGCGAGAAAACGCTTGAGTAGCCCGTCGACCATCAAATTGCGTTCGCTCGCACCGTAGCGATTGCCGCGGTAGCCCGCCTGGATCTCATCGAACTTGGTGCGCACCTCTTCAATCAGGGTGCGGTATCTGGGAATGCGCTCGGTGACCTCCTTCTGGTGCTTGATGAAAAAACTCACCAGCGAAGCCGCCGCCAATCCGGTCACCAGAATCCCGAGCGGTCCGGTCAGCGCGAAACCGATACCAAGGCGCAATGCCACCAATCCCGCCGCGCCGATCGCCGCGCGCTTGAGCCCCTGTTCACCGGTCAGCGAGTCTCTGGCCAGCGCCACCGTTTGTCCCGACGCGATCAAGAGCGCGATGAGATTGCCCTTGCGGCTGCGCCAGCCGCGCTCGTAGTAGTCCTTGATCGCCTGCTTGAGAAACTGTTCGAACGTGTCGAATAACGGCGCGTGCGGATCCATGGAGCCACGGTAGCACGGACGGGTAGCTTCGGGTGCGACGGTTGACCATTGGCTGGGAAATCGTGCTATTCACCCCCCTTCATGAACGCCCGTGGCAGCTCCTCGCCTGACCCGCAGCGCATCCTCGCTGCAGCACTCGCCCGCGCCCGCTCCGGCGAGGTGTTCGTATTCGACCTCGACTCGACGCTATTCGACAACCGCCCGCGTCAAGCCCGCATCCTTGCCGAATTCGGCCGCGCGCGGAAACTCGTTCCCCTCGCCAACTG
>JAHFDT010000304.1 GCA_023248875.1 Myxococcales bacterium
GACGGAGAGGTTGCGCAAGCGCTGGCGGGATCGCTGGCCCAAACGATTTTTCGCACCTTCAGCCGCGGCGCGATCCGCTACCGACTCGCCTGGGGCGATGGTCGCCGCCAGCGCGCGCAGCTGATTTACACTGTATCCGCCATCGCGCAAGCTGCGCCCAATCTATGCAACGATCCTTCCCACCGCATCTGGGAAGTGGTCGTTCACGCCGATTCGATCGAACTTCGACCGCGCTTCGAAGATCCGCGGTTCTCCTATCGTGTGGCACTGGTACGGGCGGCATCCCATCCGACGATTGCAGCGGCGCTCGCGCGGGTCGGTGGGGCTCGGCCCGATGACGTGGTGTGGGATCCCTTTGTGGGTTCGGGCGCTGAGCTGGTCGAGCGCGCACGGTTGGGCGCCTTTCACAGGTTACTCGGGAGCGATCTCGAGCCGAGCGCGATCGCGGCGGCGCGCGAAAACCTGGCCGCCGCAGGGGTGGAAGCCGAACTCACTGTGGCCGATGCGCTCACCTATCTGCCATCGGGGGTCACACTCGTCTTGACCAACCCGCCGCTGGGAGGCCGCGTGCGGGTTCAGCTCGGTGAGTTGATCGATCGTTTCATCGATCGCATGGGCACAGTCCTGTTGCCCGGTGGCCGGCTGGTCTGGATTTCGCCGCTGCCCGAAAGGACGAAGCCGCGCGCCGCCACGGCGGGGCTGCGCCTCGATGAGAGTTTTCCCATCGAGCTCGCCGGTTTTCGCGCCGCGATTCAGAAATTCACTCGCCGCGGGTAGACCACTCGCCGCGCTCGACCACCGGGAGCTGCAGCGCCCGCTCGCGCTCGAGGTCGAGATTGCCCACGTGCAGGCTCAGCGGCGCTTGGACCCACTTGTAGATGGAAGTGGTAAACAGACGCGCGAACTTCACGGTCCATTCTTTGAGCCGAGCGGAGCCATGCTCGGGGAACATTTCGCCGATCACCAACTCCACCTCGTTGGGCGCCATTTTTTCGCCGGCAAACAGCGCGAAACAGGCGTCGAGGACGGGGAAGGGCATGAGATCTCGTTCGTCCTCCATCCCCTCGGCGAGCTCGGCCGTCGGCGGAATGGCGAGGGTTCGACGGATCGCTTCGGAGGCAGTCTGCTCGAGGAGATATTCGAGCAGGTAGTTGACCACCGTCTTGGGGAGATTGGCGATCACCGCCAACGCACCCTCGCCATCTCCGCCGATGGTGGAGTAGCCGACCGCCTTTTCGCTCATATTGCTGGTTTGCAAAAAGAGCCCATCGGCGCAATTGGACCAGGTCCACATGCGCTCGCCACGCACGCGCGCCTGCACGTTTTGCCGCGCCCCCGGCGTGAGCGCTTCGCCGGGCTGGAGCATGGCGGCGACCGCATCGAGCTCACGTAGGAAGGCATCCTCGACGGAGACGGTGGACAGGGGCACGCCAAGTTCGGTAGCAGCCAATTCGGCGGCCTGCGCCGATTGTGGCGAGGTAAAGCGCGTCGGCATGAGGAAGGCGCGCAGAATTTCACCCGCCTTTTGGCTTCTTCCCGCGGGGTCCAGTGCAGCGAAGCGGCGGTCGATGTAGCGGCGGGCGATGATCAGACAGAGCAGGCTATCGCGCCCCCCCGAGAGCGCTACGCCGATGGTGCGAAAAGCCCCGATCTTTTCGAAGTAGTCGCCCACCCCGACCGCGAGTGCATCCAGCAGATCTTCGCAAAACGCCACCTTCGCCGAACGTCGCTGCTCGGGCGATGGGAGAAAGAAGCTGCGGTGCGGTGGCACCGGATAGCGCAGCCGGCCGCGGTTGGGCGTGTGCGCCACCGTGACCCAATGGGGTTGGGGCTCGCCGCGCGCAAAGGCCTGCCGGTGGGCCTCTTCATCGGTGCGCCAGGTGGTGTTCTCGCAGCGCAAACGTCGGGTTCGGTCGAGATCGATCGTGGCCGCAGAAAAACCTTCCCGAAAACGTGGCGCTTCATGCAGAACCCGGCCGTTTTGGGCGACCAGCCCGCCCCCGTCAAAGACGAGGCCAT
>JAHFDT010000024.1 GCA_023248875.1 Myxococcales bacterium
TCGGGCTCACGACTGACTGCACCTCGCACCGCTCTTGCTGCTAGACGAGCTTCGAGCTCCAGGCGGTGATGAGCTAGTGCGAGGCACTACCATTGATGACACAGGCTCAAGATACAAGGCGGTCAGTTCATGCACTGCCAGCTGATCGTGCCCATGTAGGTATCCGGCAGCAGGGTAGGCAGTGGAGGGTTGCCGCCGAACGTACCGTTGTTAAAGCAGTTGGTCTGTTGAAGCGGGCCGGTACAGCTATTACCGCAGGTCGCTCCGCAATCATCGTAGACTACACCCACATTGGTGAAGCCGAGAGCCATGCAGATGGCCTTCACATGGTAGGTTCCCCCAAAGTTCCCGCTCTGCGTAACCCAGGCCTTCATCCCCTGTGTCCCGTTGCATACGACATACGGATCGCTGCTAGTGGGATCGTTGCCCATGAGACACTGCAGCCTCATGTCCATACCGGACGCCATATCCGGCCAGGCGAAGGCCATATCCTGCGGCATCGCCATATCCTGCGGCATCGCCATATCGGGCAGCACGCATATGCCCCCCTGGCAAATGCCGCTCGGGCAGATCGTCTGGCAGGTTCCACAGTGATTGGCGTCATTGCCCATGAGGAAGGTCTCACAGCCATTGGTCAGATCATTGTCGCAGCTGCCATAGCCTTGCACGCAGGTGATGCCGCAATTGGCTGCCGAGCAGCTCGGCGTCGAATGGGAACGCATCGGACAGGCGTTATCGCAACTGCCGCAATGCTCGACACTAATGTTGGTATTGATACACGTGCCAGTACCGTTGATTACACAACACTGGCTTCCTTGGGACATACACGTCTGAATCAGCTGCGACGTGCAGCTGCCTGCTAGATCGGGCATCCGCAGATCCGGCATCCGCAGATCGGGCATCTGCAGGTCGGGCATCTGCAAATCCGGCATCTGCAAATCCGCCATCTGCAAATCCGGCATCTGCAGGTCGGGCATCTGCAAATCCGGTATCTGCAAATCCGCCATCTGCAAATCCGCCATGAACAGCTCGACTGGCTTGGCCATGTCCTCATTGCCCGGACACATAAACTGCAGCTTGTCGGTCACATCGTCGACGGAACCGCGCTGCGCATTGATGGTGAGCACCGTAGTTGCGTTGAACTGGATCACCAACGCATTGGCATTCTCAGGGGGAAGGATGATGTAGTCCCCTTTCACAGGAGACGGGAGGGTCTGGATCCCTTTCGGAAGGGCGAGCACGGTGATCGTGAGCCCCGGCTGATCACAGGGCACGTGGAATTTGACCACCCAACCGTGATCGCAGCCGCCGAGACCCAGTAACAGCCACAGGCAGAAAGCCCTTTTCCGCAGGGGCCCTACCATTGGTCAAGCACGCTGCAGTTGGGCTTCATGCAGCCGCTACGAGCCTGGGCGGTGAGGTCGCTGCTACCGGTCGAAAGGAGCACGGCGACCACCGCGCCCGCGACGGCTAACGCGCTCATGGTGCCCACGACTGGCCAGAGCCATTTGCGCTCACGCTTTTCCGGCGGGGTGCCGATGAGCGGAAGGGGGGGAGCTGTTACCGAAGCGGTAGCTGGAGACGGAGACGGTGTCGGTATCGGCGTCGGAGACGGTGACGGAGTCGGTGTCGGAGTCGGTGACGGAGTCGGAGTCGGTGACGTGGCGATAGTCACCGCGGGCGTCGGATCCAGCTGCAGCTCGACGGCGCGACCCCCTTCGAAAACCGCCTCAGCCATGCGCGCCACATAGCCGACGTGGCGCACTTCGATCCGGTGCTGGCCGGCAGTCACCGTCCGCGGCAGGAGCGGCGCCGTCCCCAACAATTCGCCATCGAGCAGCACCTCGGATCCAAATACATGGGTGCGAACAATGATCGTCGCCACGCGCGGCGCTACCCGTGCGATCACCGCCTCGATTTCACGCCGCTCGGGCGCGTTCGGCATGGCCACCAGGTACTGCTGATAGTAGTCGGTGGTGCGAGCGGCATCGTCGAGCCGCTCGTAAGCACGTCCGATGTTGTAGAGCAGCGGCGGCCGATGGGAGAGTTGATAGGCTTCGAGAAACTCTTTGACCGCCTGATCATAGCGGCCCGAGTTGTAGTAGGAGAGCCCGGTGTGAAAGTGAGCTTTGGCGATCTCGTCGTCCGCGCGGTCGGCGAAGCTGGGTAGAGCGACCAACAGGGCGATCGCCACGAGGAGGCGCATCTTGCTGATTATATCACGCCCGCACCTCGTTGGCGTGGGCCGCTGTGCCTCGTTCAAACTCCTGGTTGACTCGGCGTGCAGCCGCCGCCACATCGGGCGCAAAATTGACCTCTGAGATGAGCGCCACGGCGCTGGCGCCAGCGGCGGCGATCTGCGCCACCTCGTCGAGAGCGATCCCTCCGATCGCCACGATGGGAAGCGGCTTCACGGTGGCCAAGCGCCGACAGGTGCGCTCGAGGCCCGCGATTCCTACCACTGGATCGGGCCGGACTTTGGTGACGGTGGGAAAGATCGGACCGAACCCGACGTAGTCGGCGCCGCCATCCGCCGCGGCGAGCACCTGCGCTTCGTTGTGGGTCGAGATGCCGATGGCGAAGTGGGCCGGTCCCTGCGCAGCAGCGATCGCACGTGCGGCCGCTAGCGGCAAATCCTCCTGCCCGAGATGTACGCCATCGGCGCCACCCGCTAGGGCCACATCGAGCCGGTCGTTGACGATCAGCGTTGCGCCCCGCAGCCGACAGAGCGGGCGCAGCTCGTCGAGTACCGCCAACATGGCGGCTGCCGATGCAGCCTTCATGCGCAGCTGCAACACGGTGACACCGCCATCGAGTAGTGCGCGCGCCAAGCGTCCCGCCGGTCGCCCGCCCGGGGCCAGGTCGACCATGCCGTAAAGCCCGCGCAGCTTCACCTTCATGGGTGGGCAGACCCCTTGGGATCGTTCACCAGCACCATTGGCGCGGCCTCCGCCCAGACCGGATTCAATACGGAGACACCGAGGGCGCAGAGAACACAGAGTGTTTTTTTCTCCGTGCGCTTCGTGCCTCGGCGGTGGGTCCGCATCCGCAGATACTGGCCTGGGACGAGTACGAGAATCAATGGTACGCTGCGGCAGACCATGGACCGTCCGTTCCAGATTGTCTCGAGCTATCAGCCTCGTGGCGACCAGCCCACGGCGATCGCCGAGCTGGTCGCGGGTCTGCGCCGGGGCGACCGGCACCAGGTGCTGCTCGGTATCACCGGCAGTGGCAAGACCTACACCGCCGCCTGCGTGATCGAGCAGCTGCAAAAACCCACACTGGTCATCGCTCACAACAAGACGCTGGCCGCGCAGCTGTGCAGCGAATTCCGCGAGCTCTTCCCCGGAAATGCGGTGCACTACTTCGTCTCCTACTACGACTACTATCAGCCCGAAGCGTACGTTCCCTCGTCGGATACCTTCATCGAAAAGGATTCGCTCATCAACGAAGAGATCGATCGCATGCGCCATGCGGCGACGCGCGCGGTCTTGACGCGCAGGGATGTGATCGTGGTTGCCTCGGTCAGCTGTATCTATGGCATCGGCGATCCGCGCTACTACCGCGATATGGTGCTGACGCTCGATGTGGGACAGGAGGTGCGGCGCGACGCGGTGCTGCGGCGCCTAGTCGACCTGCAATACCAGCGCAACGATATGGACTTCCATCGTGGCACCTTTCGCGTGCGCGGCGATGTGGTCGACATTTTTCCCTCCGATGAGGAGGACCGCGCGCTGCGCGTCGAATGGTTCGGCGACGAGATCGATTCGATTGCCGAGATGGATCCGGTGCGCGGCAAGATCCTGCGCAAGCAGCCCGACTGCGCAATCTTTCCCGCGTCGCACTATGTGACGCCGGCCGATGCACTGGTGCGGGCGATCGAGGCGATCAAGATCGAGTTGCGCGAACAGCTGCAAAAGCTGGGCGCGGAGATGAAGCTGGTGGAGAAGCAGCGGCTCGAGCAGAGGACGATGTTCGATCTTGAAATGCTGGAGCAGATGGGCCACTGCAATGGCATCGAAAACTATTCGCGCCACCTCGCCAGTCGCAAGGCCGGCGATCCGCCTTCGGTGCTGATGGACTATTTCCCTAAGGACCATCTGCTCTTCATCGACGAGTCGCACCAGACCATTCCGCAGGTGCAGGCGATGTACAAGGGCGACCGATCGCGCAAAGAGACGCTGGTCAACTACGGCTTTCGCATGCCCTCGGCGCTCGACAACCGGCCGCTCAAGTTCGAGGAGTTCGAGCAGCGCGCGGGCCAGGTGGTCTACGTCTCGGCGACGCCCGGGGATTACGAGCTCAAGCAGTCGCACGGCGTGGTGGTTGAGCAGGTGATTCGACCGACCGGTCTGCTCGATCCCGAGATCGAAGTGCGCCCGGTAAAGAATCAGGTCGACGATCTCTTGGCTGAGATCCGCGCGCGGGTCGAGCAGAACGAGCGCGTGCTGGTGACGACCCTCACCAAGCGCATGGCGGAGGATCTCACTGAATACTACGCCGAACTCGGGGTGCGCGTGCGCTATCTCCACGCTGACGTCGAGACACTCGACCGGATCGAGATCCTACGCGATCTGCGACGCGGCGAGTTCGATGTACTGGTGGGGATCAATCTACTGCGCGAAGGACTCGACCTGCCCGAGGTCTCGCTGGTGGCGATCCTCGACGCCGATAAGGAGGGCTTTCTGCGTGCCGAGCGTTCGCTCATTCAGACCTGCGGGCGCGCTGCGCGCAACGTGAACGGCCGCGTGATCATGTATGGCGACCGGGTGACTGCGGCAATGAAGGTGGCGATCGACGAGACCGCGCGCCGGCGCACACTGCAGGCAGCCTTCAATCAAAAGCACAAGATCACGCCCAAGACCGTCCAGCGCGCGATCCGCGATCTGCGTGGCACTGTCGAGAACGCCGACTACCACGACCTGCCCGAGCTGACCGTCATTGCCCAGGAGAAGCCGGTCGACTACGGTCTCGACGTGGCCAAGATCCCGCAAACCGTGGCCAAGCTGAAGCGCGAGATGCACGCCGCCGCCGAGGAGATGGAGTTCGAAAAGGCGGCGGCACTGCGCGACAAGATCAAGCAGCTGGAAGCGCTTGAGCTGCGACTAAAGTAGACCGGAGATCGCTTTGGTGGTCCCGTCCTGGGCCTTTTGCCAGGGGTTCGGCCGGTAGGCGCGCACCTCGTGGCTGTTCCGGAAGTCCCTTTCAAACAGATTCTTCCTCAGGTTCATGTTCAGAGAGGCATTGCGCGTCCAAATGTTGGCCTCGTGGTTGTTGACCAGGCTCCGCGCATCGAGATTACTCGAACCGATGGTGGCGATCTCATCGTCGAACAGTGCCACCTTCCCATGGGTCATCACCGGTTTTTCGGGATTCTTGCCAAAATATTCATAGACACGCACGCCGGCGCTCAAGAGCTCACGGTAGTGAGCGCGTGCCGCCACCTTAAGCAAGTCGCTCTCATTTTTCATCGGTATGACCAGGCGCACATCGACTCCGCGGCGCGCCGCTGCAGCGAGACGGCCGACCACGTCGGAATCGCTAAAATAGGGATTCTCGAGCAGAATGCGCTGGGTGGCCGTATCGATGGCGCGCAGATAGAGCAGCTTCTGGTGCTGATCGACCATCCCTTCATGAGCCACGACGCGCACGGTGTGGTTGTTCGCCGCTCCGGGCGGCGGGGCGTCCACTTCGCGGAGGGAGCGGTTGATCTGCTTGCGAATGCTACGCGGCAGCTTGCCACCATTGGCCTTGATCTGCTTCGCGACGAGCCCCGCCATGTCCGCGACCGCGGGTCCACTGACGCGGCTTTGTACATCGTGCCACACGTCGCGGTACTCGTTCCCGACGTTCATGCCACCGATGTAACCCTCTTTCCCATCGACCACCATCAGCTTGCGGTGGTCTAGCAATCCGCCCAGTATGCGCTGCGAGGCGTGGCCCAGCGCACGAACTCCCGCCCGCTTCATCTCATCGAACAGCTTGGGGCTGGTCTCGCTCGAGCCGGTGCGGTCGTAGATCGCCTGCGTATGCACCCCGCGCTCGCTCGCCACCTTGAGCTGCTGCACCAGCTCGCGGCCGACACCATCGCCGTGGACCATGTACTTCTCCAAGAGCACGTAGCGCTGCGCTCTCTCGATCGCTGACCCCATGGCCGCGTAATAGCGTTTACCATCGATGAGCAGATCGACCTCGCTGCCGCGACGCGCCTGGGTGTGGGTTGCGGTATCGGCAAAAGCGTGGAACGCGTCCCAATCGCCTGGCTTGGCTTGGGTCTTGGCCATCAAGCGGCTGAATTCGGCCTTGGCCGGCCCGGCCAGACGCTTCTCGAGCTTGGAGGGGTCGTGATAGCCGAGGCGAGACAACACACTGAGTATGTGGCCAGGCTCTTCGCCGTGCGCGGTCAGCACGCGGACGAACTGCTGACTCGCTCCTTCGCGAGTCGCACGACCGGTGAGTAGCCCCGGCTTGAGCAGCGCACCGGCCAGGTTGGCGCGCGCCTCGTCCGGCATTTTCTGTAGACGCTGGTCGGACAGCGTTTGCGCCGTCGTATAGGCACGCGAAAAGCCACCAAACTTGCGAGTGAACAGCTCCTTCACGCTGTTCTTGAACCCGCTGCCATAGCGGGCCACTCGGGTGATCGCTGAGGCGGGCGCAAATGCCTTCGGCAGCGCATGGGTGAGTCGGAAGAAGGTCTTCGCGGGAAGCTGCCGAACCGCAGCCACGTTCGCCGCACCAGGCGGTGGCGGCAGAGCCGTCGAAGTGGCGGACGCCAAGAGCGCCGCCAGTGCGATTCGAAGAGCCCAACTGGGTCGTTGCGCGAGGATCATGGGCGCCTACAGCAGAGGGATGACCGCTTTTATCGCCCGGTCCTCGATCCGTTGCCAACGCGTCGGCCGGTAGGAGCGGATCTCGCGGCTATCCTTGAAGTCCTGTTGGAATAGCTCCTTTTCCAACCGCTGGCTCAGCTCCGGGTGATGGGCCCAGACATTGGCCTCGTCGTTGTTCCGAAGGCTCCGCTCATCCAAGTTGGTCGAGCCGACGGTGACGATCGCCCGATCGAACAGCCCCACCTTCCCATGCGACATGACGGGATTGGCCCGGTCCTTCCCGAGATATTCGTAGACTCGGACGCCCGCGCCCAGCAGCTTCTGGTAGTTAGCCCGTTGCGCGATCTTGAGCAGTTTACTATCGCTGCGCCCGGGGAGCACCACGCGAACATCGGCGCCCCGTCGAGCAGCGGCCGTCAGATGAGTGATCACATCGGGATCGGCCATGTAGGGATTCTCGAGGTAGACCCGCTCAGTGGAGGTATCGATCGCGCGCAGATAGAGCAGCTTCTCATGCTCATCGTCGAAGCCCTCGTGCGCCACCACGCGCGTCGAGTGAGCGTTCGGGGCCGGTGGCGCCGCGGCGTCCGCCTCCCGGATCGCTCGGCGGATCGACTTGCGTAGCCCGCGCGGTAACTTGGCCCCCTTCGCTTGGGTCTGTCGGGCGATGAGGCCCGCCATATCGGCCACCGCCGGCCCGGTCACACGCGCCTGCACGTCATGCCACACATCGCGGTACTCCTTGCCGATGTTCATCCCGCCGATGTAGCCCTCCTTCTGATCGACCACCACCAGCTTGCGATGGTCCACTTCGCCCGCCAGCGCGCGCTCGGGATTGACCTGAATCACATGTTCACCGGCCTCTTGTTGCTCATGCATCATTTTGGGATCGGTGAGGAGCGAGCCGGTGCGATCGTAGAGCTCATGAGTGTAGACGCCGCGCTTGGCGGCCGCCTCCATGTGCTGAGCCACCTCGTGCCCCACTTCGTCGCCGTGGAAGGCAAACTTCTCCATCAGGATCGACTTTTTGGCGTTATCGATGGAGTGGAGCAGCGCCGGAAAGTAGCGGCTGCCATTGATGAGCGGCTCCACCTCGCTACCGGCGCGCTCTCGTGTGTGAGTGGCCGAGTCGGCGAAGGCGCGAAAGGCGGCCCAATCGCCGGGCTTGGCCCGGGTCTCTTCCAGGAGTTTCGTAAACTGGGCCTGGGCCGGGCCGCGCAGCCGTTTCGCTATCTTGGTGGCATCATCGAAGACATCGAGGCGCGCCAGCAGGTCCAGCACCGGCCCCGGTTCGGTGCCCTGTACCGTCACGACACGCATGAACTGCTCGCTCGCCCCCGCGCGGGTAGCGTGGTTGGCCCCCAGACCGGACTTGAGCAGCGCGCCCGCCAAGTTGGCCCGGACCTGCGGCGGCATTTTCTTGAGCCGCTCATCGGAGAGCTTCTGCGCCGTTGCATAGGCGCGCGAAAAGCCACCGAACTTGCGGGTAAAAGTCTCCCTGAGTGACGCCTTGAGCCCTTGGGTGTAGTCGGCCGCGGCGTTGATCACCGAGCGCACACTGAAACCCTGAAGGCGCGATGCGCGCTGGGGAGCCTTCGCCGCAGGGGCGATCTCGGCCGGAACCGCCTTGGGTGCGGCATTCGTAGCAGCGGGTGCCAGACCGAGCAGCAGGGCGAAGAAAAGTTCAGGGCGACGAGACTTCGCAAGATAGGCCATGGAGCCGCCTTTACAGCAAGCCGCGGGCCAGTCGCCAGCTATCTAATAAGTGGGCGAAATCCTGGCGGCCGATACCCTTTGGACGGCGCCCGGCGACTGGAGTGACCGGCTGCGGAGGGAGCCATCTTTAGTCGGGTGGCCCCGGGTGAGCGATCACCCGGGGCTCCCACAGATCCGGACGTGCGCGATTGACGCATCCGGCTCTTCAGGACATGGGTTCGTTACACGGGGGTGTGAGGTCGCAGGATGCGAGGCGGAGACAGCGGGTACCCTTCGTCGGACGGGGTTGACCCGCGAGGACCCTTCGTGTGGTTTCAAAGGGACTGCCGGCAACGGGTTGGTCGCTTTCTGGAGTGGATCGCTTTCCTGCCGACCGCCCCCCATGTCACTACGCTCACCGATGGAAAAACGGTTAACTGTCAACTGTAGACTCCCGGCTCAAGGGCTAAATCAACCAGCCCGCTCCGCGAGGAGCTGTTCGAGCTCGGCGATCGCTTCGAGATCTTTCGGACGCCCCGCTGCGCGCTTCACCTCGATCAGCTTTGCCAGATCGAGCGCCCGGCAGTCTATCCCGAAAAGCCGCAGCACGATTGTGTGGGGCAGCAGCAACTCGTACTTTCCGCCACCGACGATCTCACCCAAGAGATCGATGCTACCGAGAGCCGTGACCAGGGTGAAGTTGAGCCCGTGGGCGATCGTCACCTCGTCCCATTGGAACGGTAGACCCGGCGGGGCGCCGCGCAGGTAGGGGGAATGGGGCGCGAGTGCTTGAGTTAGGCGCCGAAAGTTCGCGGGATTGCGTCGGTAGACCACATCGAGATCCTGGGTGAGGCGTGCGCTGCCATGGGCCGTAGCGGCGACACCCCCGACGAGAATAAACTCGACCTCGTGCCCGGCAAGCGCCCCGAGCAGCGCCGGAAAATCGGTCACCTCGGTTGTCCTCGAAGTTTCTTCATCGCCTCGCAGCCGGCTCGTCTAAGCTCCTCGGCGAAACGCTGTAGCTCCATGAGTGCGTCGATTCGCTGTTCTGGAGTTTTGCGCAGATTTTCACGCAGGAGAGTAAGGTCGATGCCCGCTTTGTAGGCCTCGACCACGGGATCGACCCAAGGACTTGCTTTGTCCATGAGATTCAGGGTAGGTCAAAAGCTGCCCTCGGTCCAGGTGGACTCGGGTCTGCTGTCTTGAGTTTCATCGTTTGCTGCCGCATGCTGTCTGAGTGCAGGTACTTCAGCCGCCGGTAGAGATTTCGGCTCGCCCGCGCGCCGTGGCCTTCGGTGGCGCTGCCGTACTGCTGCTACTTCTCGTTAGCCTCTTTGTCTACAAAGGGGCCGCCTCGCTCGACGTGGTCGACCGCGTGCGCTCGTCGGGGCTGTGGACCCGGCCCGCCGATGGCATCACGACGGGCGGTCTGCAGTTTCTCCTATCCGATCGGAATGATCCGGGATTTAGATGCGATTGCCCTGGGAGCCATCTGCGGGGATGAGACGCGTCGGCCATTTCGTACTACAATGGCACCCACATGCTCCTTCCGCGATGGCTTCTGCTCGGTCTCGTTGGAACGGCCCTCGGCTGCGAAAGCGGCGGCGCAACCCTGCTCCTGACGCTGAGTAGCGACAGCATCCTTTCCAAGTACGACCTCTACGTGCGCGATGAGAGCAGCCGCGCGATCATCGAGCACACCGGCTGGTCGGACGCCACCTTGGGGGGGAAACGGAATCTCGCGACCTCATCGCTCAAGATCGGGCTCTCCTTGCCCAAGGCGGGTAGCTACTCCGTAGTGATCGTCGGCGTCGATGGCGCGACCGATGGTGACCGTCCGGCTTTGGGGGTGCCGCAGTTCTTTTTTGCCCAGACCTTCCAGGTGAAGAACCATCTTCAGGCTGCCGCAACTCTCCTCCATGTACCGGACGGCGACGATCAGGATCGCGACCTTTTTCCCGATGCGATCGCCTGGCCGCTGCACGTCGCTGCTGCCCAGAAGATTCCGCCCCAGCTGCTCGACTGTAATGACAAGATGGCGTTTCCGGAAAAGAAGATCGCGGCCGCGCAGATGAATCCCTTTGCCACCGAAGTGTGCGGAGATGGAGTGGACGAGAACTGCGATGGCGACGGCGATGAGCCGTGTGCCGATCGGGATAGCGATGGCGATCCCGACGCCACCGATTGTGCGCCAGACGATCCCAAACGCCACCATGCGGTGCTCGATCCCAAGAGCCCCAAGTACGATCCCTTTCCCGAGAGCGCCAACTGCTGCGGCTACAGCCTTGGCAAGACGGGCGCGGATGCGAGCAAGCCCTGGCCGCAAGATCCCACCTGTCGCAGTGCGACCTGTGACGATGGCATCGACCAGGACTGCGACGGCGCCGATGTTCAGTGCAAAGCCGATCAGGACTGCGATGGCTACCGCGCGGCAATGAAGCAGGATAACGGCTGCATGGCGCCAGGCGATCAGCACCCGGTGGAGCCGCTCGATTGCGATGATTGCAGCGGCGATGTCCATCCTGGTGCGGCTGAGCTGTGCGATGGCAAGGACAACAACTGCAATGGATTCGTCGATGAAACGTGTGTCGTTTGCGACCTCGATGGGGATGGGTTTCAGCGCAGCGGTGGCAACTGCCCCGACCTCGCCTATGTCCAATCGGGCAAAGCGCTCGACTGCAACGACGAGGACGCGGGGGTGTTTCCCAAATCGACCTCTTCGGCAGTACCCGTGAAGGTGCCCTATCTGTCCGGCGCGTTCGCCCACTGCGGCGGCGCAGAAGGCCCGAGCGCCGCCTGTGCGCTCCGTGGAGCCTGCCGCAACCAGAACCCCGATGGCAGCCATCAGGATGCCGATTGCGATGGCACCGCCTACAAGGGCTGCCCATCGGCGAACTGCGACGCTGACGGCGATGGCTTTATCGATGCTGCGAAGATGGCGCAGTGCGATCCGCAGAAAAAGCTCCAGCCCTACGACTGCGACGACACCGATCCACACACATTCCCCAACGCCCCGCCGCTATGCGGCGAGGTGAAGCCCCACAATTGTGTTTCGATCGTGACCTGCGGCACCGATGCCGACAAGGATGGCTACGACACCACCACCGACTGCGATGATACCAACGGGGCGATCCACCCGTGGGCGACCGAGATCTGCAACGGCAAGGATGACGACTGTGATGGCCTGGTGGACGAAGGCAATCCTGATGCCGACGGTAAACCGCTGGTGGTGAGCGGCGCCGTCATACACTGCAACGATTCGGGATTAGGAGCCTGCTTACCCAAACTAGGCGATTGCGTCTGCAGTGGCGCATCCGTGAACGGGCTTAGTTTCGATCAAAAGAGCCGCGCCGCCTGCCCTGGCGAGGACGCCGCGATCGACACTGGCGTCAAAGCGGGCATTCGAGCCCCGCGCTGCTACGGTGCGGTACAGCCAGGGCCACAGTCGTGCGACCCGCTCAACCCCAAGGACGACGACTGCGACGGCCGCGTCGATGCGCCCGATGGCAAGAACTTCCCGGACGTGGGCAAGCCCTGCTGGCCGGGCGCGGTGGGGCAGTGCGCCCCCGCTAAGGGGGGGAAGATCACCGGCTGCGATATGAGCAAGAGCAACTGCTTCGCCGGCCTGGGCGTCAACCCCTGGCTCCTTTGCGACAACTCGGCGATCTGTCCAGTGGCGGAAAAATGCAACGGGCTCGACGATGACTGCAACGGCGCGCTGCCCACGGGAGAAAAGGATCTCGACGGCGACCACTACCTCAAGTGCGGTTCACTCTATGCGGGCAGCGGTCAAGGCGGTGTCAGCTTCGATAACAGCCAAGTCTGCGAAGTCAAATTGGCACTGGGTATCCTCGGTTGCGGCGATTGCGCCGATGCGGTGGGCATGACCGGTGCCGTCAACAATGCGCAGATCCACCCGTCGGCTATCGAGCTTTGCAACAACCTGGATGAGGACTGCAACCCCAATAGCGGCGACGGAGCGGGCGAATGTGGCCTGGGTGGCAAGGCGCTGCTCAAGGACTGCTGCTCGGCGCAGCTGGCCTGTCGCGACCTCCAGAGCGACACGCAAAACTGCAAGACGTGCGGCAATGTCTGCGACCCGCTGCGCGCCAATCTCTGCATCGCGGGCGGATGCGTCTGCGGTGCCATCTCGGCCTGTGCCGTCCATAACTGGTGCGCAAGCGGCACCTGCACCAACTGCAACACCGCCGACCACTGCGGCGATAGTTGTGTTCTCTGCACGGGTGCCACGCCGAAGTGCAAAGCGAATGGCAGCCAGTGTGTTCAGTGCAACCTGGACGCCGATTGCGTCAACTACGGCACCTGCGGCCCCAGTGGCTGCTGGTGCAGCGCGAGTAATATTTGCACTCCCAAGAAAGTGCTCGGAACCCTCTGCGCAGCGGGCAACGAGTGCGGGAGCGGCAATTGCACCGATGCGGTGTGCTGCGACCAGCCGGCCGCGCAGTGCGGGGGCTGCAAAGCCTGCAATGTGCAGGGCTTCGTCGGGACCTGCAAAAACATTCCGATGGGCCAAGACCGCAATCCGCCGAACTGCATGCTGGATGTGGCGCAATGCAAGCTCGCGGCTTGCGCTGGGGATGGCACCTGCAATGCGCCGATCAATGCCTCCTGCGGCAACAACTCCTGCAGCAGTGGCAGTGCACCCTATGCCCTTTGCCAGGCCAATGGAGTGTGCAACACCGGCACCACCAACTGTCAGGGGTTTGCCTGCAATGGCAATCTGTGCGGCAGCACCTGCACAGTGGTGACCGATGTCGGCTGCTTGGCCGGCTACTACTGCGTGGGGGGCACGATGTGCGTCGCCAAGCTGGCGGATGGCGTGGTCTGCGGCGCCGATAACCAGTGCCAAAACGGCCACTGTCTGGCGGCGCAAAGCATGTACCGATGCAGCGCGCTCAGCAGTTGCGCGCTCGCCTGTCAGGTGATCAACAACGCCGGAACCCTGTGCGTGGCCGCGATAAATGGCACCGATCCCAAGAACAGCTGCACCGCGAACGTCGCCAACTGCAAGCAGGATAACTGCAACGGCGGAACGGGCGCTACCGCTTGCGATGTCGCCGACAACGCCTCGTGTGGCAGCACCACCTGCAGCGGCGGTTCACTGACGATCCCGATGTGCTCGAGTGGCGCTTGCCTAAACACGATAATGTCATGTAGCGGATTCAAGTGCGCTGATGCCAGCAGCTGCAAGTCGACGTGCGCGAGCGACAATGATTGTCTCGCGACCAATTACTGCAGTGGCGGCAATATGTGTCCCTCCAAGAAGGCCAACAATACCGCCTGCAGCGGAAACAATGAGTGCACGAGCACCCACTGCACCAACTCGGTCTGTTGTACCGAGGCGATGTGCAATAGCAAGTGCACCTCCTGCGCAGCGGGCAACGGCGCAAGTTGCGGCAATGTCATCGCGGGTGGAGCGGACCCGACCGCCACCTGCACCAACGACAACAGCATCTGTCAGAAGGCCACCTGCGATGGCGCAGGCGCTTGCCAACCGGCGACCAATGGTGTGGTCTGCGCCTCGCCCACCTGCAGCGGTTCGACACTGACGACCCACACCTGCAATGGCGTGGTGGTCGGTTCGTGCCCAACTTCGAGTGGCCCCTGTCCGGGCAACTTGAAGTGCGCTGACGCCTCGACTTGCAAGAGCTCGTGCAGCGTCAGCGCCGATTGCGTGAGCAGCTACTGTTGTGACAACAGTGCCTGCATCAATACCGCGACCAAGTGCGGCAGCTCGTGTAGCGATTGCAGCGCGCAGGCGGTCAACAAGGCCTGCGTGAGCGGCAATTGCGGCTGCAATACGGACGGCGATTGTGCGGCTCCCTTCTCGAGATGCGACACCAATCTGCATGCCTGCGTCGTCTGCTTAAGCCACGCCGACTGCAGCCCTGCGATGGCGAAGTGCACCGGTGGCCTGTGTGTGATCTGCGACAATAGTTCGCAATGTGTCAGCGGGGGGTGGGGCAACACGTGCAATGGAATGGGGGCCTGTACCTGCACGATGAGCAATCAGTGCACAGGCCGTACCGATAGCTGCAACGCGGGCACCTGCGGCTGCGGTGCAGGGGCGCCCTGCGCAGTGGGAAAAACCTGCAGCAGCGGGGTGTGCAGTTAGTGAGCGCGGGGCAGCTCCTCATCGTCGGCTTCGAAGGGAGAACGCTTCCGAACGATCTCGCACAGCGCCTGCGAGAGGAGCGCGTGGGTGGGACCATCCTGTTCGCACGCAATCTCGGCACTCCGGCGGAAGTGGCGGCGCTGGTCGATGCGATGGGTGCGGCCGCATCGGCGGGGCCGCCGCCGATCGTTTCCATCGATCAGGAGGGGGGGCGCGTGCAGCGGCTCAAGGCGCCGCTGGCAGTGTGGCCGCCCATGGCGACAGTCGCAGCGCGGGGCGACGAAAGGATGTGTGAGGCGGTGGGGCGAGGCCTCGGCGAAGAGCTCCGGCTCTTCGGCTTCAACGTCGACTATGCTCCCGTGCTGGATGTCCGCAGCAATCCTGCCAACCAGGTAATCGGTGACCGGGCGTTCGGTTCTACCCCGGAAACGGCGACCCGATTGGCGCTGGCCTTTTGGCGCGGACTCGAAGCCAGCGGTATGCGCGGTTGTGGCAAACATTTCCCGGGCCATGGCGATACCGTCGGCGATAGCCACCTCGAACTGCCTCGGCTCGACGCATCGATCGAACGGCTGCGCGCTGTCGAGCTCCCTCCCTTTGTGGCGGCGGTGCGCGCCGGGATGGGGATGCTGATGACCGCACACGTAGTCTTTTCCGCGGTCGACGATCGTCCGGCTACCCTTTCGCACCACTGGATCCAGCGCCTACTGCGCGAAGATCTCGGCTTTCGTGGCGTCGTGCTCTCCGACGATCTCGATATGAAAGCGGTCGCCGATCACTACCCGGTGCGAGAGGTGATCTTTGAAGCGCTCGCGGCCGGTGTCGATGCGTTCCTCGCCTGCCGCGATCCGGAGATCCAGCGTCAGGCGGAGCAGGCCCTCGACGAAGCCTCGCGTTCGTCTGCGCTCGCGGAGAGGGTCACAGACGCACAAAAGCGGCTGCGGCAGTTTCGCACGACGCTCGCCCCCGTACGTTCGGTCGGGGCGGAACGGTTAGCGCGAGCTCTGCCCGACCTTGCGCACGAGGCGCTGGCCGACTCGATTCGATAGCATTGCTTCAGCCAGCAGCACCAGGAGCAGCAGCGCGCCCAGCCCCGGGGCAAGCTCCACCTGTCGCACGAGGGGAGTGCCGCCGGTCGCGTGTGGCTGAGAGCGCAGCGCACTGGCAGTCAGTGGCGATAGATCCGATTCGACGGGATCGGGATTGACGACGAACCAGGCCTTCGGTCGATCCTGAAGCGCTCCCGTCCTGGCTGCCGCGACTCGATAGAGCCCGGGCTCGTCGGTCCTTGCGAACCGGTGCGGCGATGCAAGTGGGTGGACAGTACCAGTCGGTGCGGTCACCTCAACGACTCGATCACTCTCCTCGATGAGAAGAAGCTGCGGCTGCCCCACAAGGACCGCGCTCGTGGGGGGCGCGAGTGTCGTCCGCGTGAGGTAGCGTACCGCCTGCTGCATGAGCGGTAGATAGCCCGGCTGGATCGCCAGGTCACTCCAGTCACGGTCCACAGTGGTGGTGAGCAGGAGCACTCGCCCCTTGCCCTGTTGCCCTTCCACGAGGAGCGGTGCTCCACTTTCGAGTCGCAGCAGGGTCCCGCTGTGTGCATGCGGAGTGGGCCGCAGCAGCGCGAAGCGGCCGACCCGAGTCTGGCGAAGCGCCTCTCCTGCAGCCCCTGCAAAGGGAGAGAGGAGCGGGTGGCGGAAATCGAACCGATCGATCCGCTCTCCGTTACCGCTGATGCGCGTCTCTCCATCACGGCGCGCGCTGGCGACCATCCCGACCGTTCGTAGTGTTGCAAGGGGCTGTGGGAGCAGATCGCCGAGCACTGCATTCCAGGCATCGCAGTCGGTCCGATCACCGACCGCGAGAAAGAGCCCACCGCCACCGGATACGAACTGCTGAAGGAGGTTTCCGGCTGCTGCATCCGGCGCTGGCAGGTTCACGAGGAAGATCACATCGCGCCCTTGGACAGAATCTTTCAATCGTTCAAGACCGTTTTCTACCGTGACATGAAATTCCGGGTCGAGCGCCGTTTCGAGGAAAAAGAGCTCGTCTTCGCGGCGGATGGTCCGCGGATCACCGCTGACCAGAAGCACTTCGATCGGGCGGCGGTAGGCGATGCGAGCGAGGCGCCGATCATCCACTGGGAGTGCGTCCGCCGGCAACTCCACCTCGACCGTATGGGAGGCACTGGGATCGAACCGATGCACAAAACGTTTCTCTATGGGAGTGTGGGGCGTCAGAGTGGCGAGGCCTTTGGCGACCGCCTTGCCATCGATCCGCAGGGTCACCTCCAAGTCGCTCACCGACGTGTCGCTAAAATTCTGGAGGGTCGCACTGATCTGGGCGGCTCCTTCGCCGAGCTCGGGCACTGTGGCGATGCGAAGATCGGTCACGGCGCGGTTGGTGTGCAGGCCTCCTGCGAGGTCGATGGGGACCAACTGGGCATGCGCGGCTTCGAGCGAGGGAATCTTGCTGCCCGCGAAACCGTGCTGCGCCAGATCGGACAGGAGATAGATGTGCCGCTCCGCATGCGGGGCATCGCTGAGCAGGGCAGCGGCGCGCGCGATGGCGGCACCGGTATCACCGACGCGATGGCTCGCTCGCGCCGCTCGAATGGTCTGGAGGAGACGTGCACGGTCGGTGGTCAGTGGAAGGTCGCGCGCCGCATCGCTGGTGAAAGCCAGCGCCACTTCGGAGGGTTCAGGCAGGCTTTCGAGTAGCTCCAAAGCACGTCGCTGGGCCCGCTCAAATAGCGTGCTAGTGCCGATGCGGTAGTTCATCGAGAGCGAATCGTCGATTACCACCACGGCGCTCTCCGGCGCACCGCTGGTGCCTAGCAGTAGCGGCCGGGTGGTTGCAAAAAAAGGTTTGGCGACCGTCAGTGCCACGAGCGCGATCGCCAGCGCACGCAGCAGCATGAGGAGTAGCTCGCGCACTCGCCGTCGGGGTGCCACCTGCCGATCGCTGGCGACTAGAAATTCCATCGCGGCGAAGCGCTGCACCTGGGCCTTGGGTTTCCCCCAGAGGTGGATCGCGATCGGCACCGCAGCCAAGGTCACCAGCCATGCAAAGAAGGGAGCGGCCAGGCTCATCTGCGCTCCCGACGATGCAGAAACTGCAGCAGCACGTCCGTCGCTGCATAGGCGGTGTTCACCAACTGGTACTCCACATCACCTTCGCCCGCACGGCGACGGCAGTCGGCCAGGAACTCGGCCACTCGCCGTCGGTACGCGGGCCGGACGGAGGCGACATCGACCTGTAGCACCCCCGCCTCCTCCATCCCTTCGAACTGGAGCGCGCCCTCGAAGGGGAGCTCGATTTCGTCGTGGTCGAGCAGGTGAAACAGCACCACATCGTGGCGCACCCGCAACTGCCGGAGCAGCCGAATGGCATCCTCTGATCCATTGAGAAGATCGGAAAACAGCATCACGAGCGAGCGCTGCCGCGTCACCTCCGATACGCGTCCCAGGGCCCGTGCCAGATCGGTGCACCCCTCCGCCCGCAGAGCGTCTAGCTGCTGGCACAGCTCGCGCAGATGGCCGCGACGGGCCCGGGCCGGCAGGAAGGCTCGCACCGCCTCATTGAATGCCACTAGCCCCACCCGATCGCGCTGCTGAGCCAGTAGATAGCCGAGCGCCGCCGCCAGCTCGACGGCATACTGGAGCTTGCTCCGCCCTCCAGCGGCGGCCGAACCGGCATAGTCCATCGACGCCGAGGCATCGACCACGAGATAGGCGGTAAGCTCGGTCTCCTCCTCGAATCGTTTGATGTAGTACTTGTCAAACTTGCCATAGGCTTTCCAATCGATGTGGCGCACTTCGTCGCCGGGCGAATAGATCTTGTGCTCTGCAAAGTCGACCGAAGCCCCGGAGCGGGGAGAACGATGCAGGCCGGCCAGCGCTCCGTCGACGATCGCCCGCGCGCGCAGGGAGAGATCGCCGAGCTTGGCGATCTCTGCCGGGTGAAGCAGCGAGTTCATCCTTCAAACTGCAACGGCACCGAGGAGCTTCTGTACCAGCGCTGCCGCCGTAATGCCTTGCGATTCAGCTTGGAAGTTGAGCACCAACCGATGCTGCAGTGTCGGCAGCGCCAGCGCTCGAACATCCTCGACCGACGCCGCATAGCGCCCGTCTAGAATCGCCCGTGCCTTGGCGCCCAAAATGAGAAACTGGGACGCGCGCGGCCCGGCGCCGTAGGCGAGAAACTCTCGCACCCAGGCGGGGGCCTCAGGCACAGGTCGCGAAGCACGCACCAGCTGCACCGCGTAGCGCACCACGTGGTCGGCCACCGGTACGCGCAGGACCAACTCTTGGAGTGCCAGGATCCGCTCCGGGCTGAGAGCGCGCTCGAGCGTGGGACGAGCGGCACTTGTCGCGCGCCGCACGATCTCGAGCTCTTCGGATTCGCTGGGGTAGCCCACGTCGATCTGCAGCATGAAACGGTCGAGCTGTGCCTCGGGTAAGGGATAGGTACCCTCCTGCTCGATCGGGTTTTGCGTCGCCAGCACCAGAAAGGGGGGCGGCAGATCGTGCGTGGTACCGCCCGCCGTCACTCGCTGCTCCTGCATCGACTGCAAGAGTGCCGCCTGGGTCTTCGGCGGCGTGCGATTGATCTCGTCGGCCAATACCAGGTTGGCAAAAACCGGGCCCTTGATGAAGCGAAAGCTGCGCCGCCCGGTCGCATGGTCCTCCTCGAGGACATCCGTGCCGGTGATATCGGAGGGCATGAGGTCGGGCGTAAACTGGATGCGCTGGAACTTGAGATGGAGCACCTCCGCCAGCGTTGAGATCAAAAGGGTCTTGGCCAGACCGGGCACACCGACGAACAGGCAGTGGCCGCGGGCCAGCAGGGCCACCAGCAGCTCGGCGACTACGCGCTCCTGCCCGATGATGCGTTTGGCAATTTCGCCCTTGATAGCGCGGCCCGCGCGCGCCACCTCGGCGACCGCTAAGGCGTCATCCTTTTCGACTGGTTCGACGGGAACGAGCGTGGGGCTAACGTTCGTCTCGGGCATGTTCTACCGGCGGCTGAGCTGTCAAAGTCGGGACCCCGTGCCGAAGGAGCATTTCGTCTTCAACAAGATCATCGCACTCCGCTGCGTCCTCCTCCTGCCACTGGGGAAAGGTTTCGCCTCGGACCTCCACCACCATCGCGGTTGCCGTGCCGAGTAACAGGGCCAGCGCTGCGCCCAGTACTAGCCGACCGCCCCAACCATGCACTTCGACGAACTGTGGCTCGAGCATTTTGCTCCTTCTCGACGAGACGAAGCTTCAATTTAGCATGGTGCAGACGGGCTGCCAATGGGTGTGCTAGCCTTCTTGGCTATGGGCGGTTTTGAATTTCGCGAGACGATGGCGGGCACCTACCGACGCGGTCACGAAGAGCGGCCGATGAAGTTTACCGTCACGGCGCGGGCGAAGGATATTGTGCAACACCTGATGGATCGACGCGCTGAACTGGTGGGCCACGTCGACATGGAGGGCTTTGCCACGCAGCAGGCGCTCATCGGCGAGCTCACCATCGATCCTCTGATCCGCGGCCGAATCGGCTACGAATTCTCCTTTTCCGCCGACGATGGCAAGCGCTACCGCTTCTCCGGCGAGAAGACCATCCACCTATTTAAGCCCGTCCAATCGATGACCGTTCTGCCGGGCGCGATTCTCGATGAGCGCAGCACCGAGGTGGCGACTGCCACGCTCCATTTTGACCCACGTCATCTCCCCAGCTTTCTGGCGAGCTTTCGCCCCATTCTATAAGTCTACTCGAACACAGGAGAGGATCATGGCCAAGAATCGGCTCGTTCATTTTGAATTCCGCACCCGCGATCGCAACCGGCTGAAGGCCTTCTACGCCGCTCTGTTCCATTGGAAGTTCGAAGAGTTCGGCGATAGCTATACCGGCGTCAAGACCGGCAACGACGAGTGCGGCGGCGGCATTTTCCAATGTCCCGAAGGCGTGCCCACCGGCACCAGCAACTACTTTGACGTCGACGACCTGGCCGACTACGAGGCCAAGGTGCGCGAGCTCGGGGGCAAGGTACTGATGTCGAACCAGGAGGTGCCGGGCCACGGTTGGTTTTCGCTCTGCCTCGACGTCGATGGCAACTCGCTGGCGCTCTGGAAGGGCCTCCGGAAGTCGGAGCGCAAGCAGCTCAAGAAGGAGCAGAAGCAGGCCAGAAAGGCCGAGAAACAGGATAGGAAGCGGGTCAAGAAGTCCGAGGAGCTGCGTGCCTAGCCAGCCCCAAACGCAGGTCGAAACCTTCCCCAATCCGCAGCCGGGGCGCGACTATGAGATCCGCTTCGAATGCCCGGAGTTCACCTGCCTCTGTCCGATGACGGGGCAGCCCGACTTCGCCACCTTTCGCATCAGCTACGTGCCCGATGCCCGGTGTGTCGAGCTGAAGTCGCTCAAACTCTATTTGTGGTCGTTTCGCAACGAGGGCCATTTCCACGAAGCGGTCACCAACCGAGTGCTCGATGATTTGGTCAACGCCCTCGCGCCGCGCCGGATGCGGGTCGAAGCCGACTTCGCCGTGCGCGGTGGCATCCACACCGTGGTGGTGGCCGAACATCCTGCGAAATGATCACCGTCGAGAGTTTGATCAAAAACCGTCAGCTCCACGCCGACCAAGCGCCGCGCGTCACTGAGCTGTGGGCCGAGATCCGCCACTGGAAGCGCGAGCGCAATGCCTTCGTGCCGGCGCACAACTACCAGGTACCCGAGGTGCAGGCCATCGCCGACTACATCGGCGATTCGTTCGAACTGGCGGTCAAAGCGCGCGATTTCAAATCGGACGTGGTGGTTTTTTGCGGCGTGCGCTTCATGGCCGAAGGCTGCTACACGCTCGCTCCCGAGACACCGGTCTATCTACCGAGCCTCGATGCGCTCTGTTCGCTCGCCGAAGTGGACGAGGACGAGGTTGCCGAGCGGCAGGAGTTTTTGCGCTCGCTCGGACGCAACTTCTCCACCATGACGTACGTAAACACCTACGCTTCGGTGAAAGCGCTCTCCGATGCCTGCTGTACCAGCTCCAACGCCGCCACTATTGCCGCCAAGCTGGGCGTGCCCGACCTGCTCTTCGTGCCCGATCAGAACCTGGCCTACCAGGTGGCGCTGAAGACCCGGCGCATGTATCTCCCGCCACCCGATCCGCATGCCTTCCACCCGAAGGACTATTGGGAACGGATCGAACCGCTCCTTCGTGAGGGGGAGCGCCAGGGCTTGGTGGGCAATGTCTTCGCCTGGGAGGGAGCTTGCCACGTCCACCACCAGATGACCGAGCAGGACATCCTCGCCCTGCGCGCCCAAGATCCCGAGACACAGATCGTAGTCCACAGTGAAGTGCTCCCCGCGCTGCAAAGGCTCGCCGACGCCGTGCTCTCCACCTCGCAGATGATCAAGTATGTCGAGGCCCATCCCGCGCAGAAGAAGTTCGCCATCCTGACCGAGTGTGGTCTGGTCGTGCGCATGGAGCTCGAGCACCCAGAAAAGCAGTTTTATAAAACCTGCCGCTTGTGCCAGTACATGAAGGCGACCGATCTAGAGAAGGTGCTCTCGACGCTGCGCGATCTGCCGGAGGAAAAGCGTATCACCGTGCCTGAGTCGGTGCGCATCGGAGCCGAGCGGGCGATGCGCAGAATGATCGAGCTCGGGAGCTAAACTCAACCTCGCTCGACCGTAACCCAAGCGTTGTAGTCGGGCTCGCCGGAGACTGGATCATAGGCCCGCTCGATTAAAACATTGGCCTCGGGCCAAAAGGCCTGCAGGTGGCGGCGGCGGCAGGGGCCGAAGCGGGCGATGGCGCGCATCTGCCCAAGTCCGCTGCGCAGGGTGATGGCCTCGCCTTCGTGGAGGCCGAGTTCGGCGAGATCTTCCGCGGCGAACAGCACGTCGTTGCGCGCGCCGCCCGTCAAGGGATCGCTCGGCGCCTGGACCATCGAATTGAACTGCTTGCCGCGGCGAGTGGCGAGATGGAACTTGCCGTCGGGAATGGTCGAGTTGGGAAGTGGCACGACGGAAAAGCGCGCGCGCCCTTCGGGCAGGTTGGGAAAACCATCACGTCCGAGGCGCGCACCGCCCCATTGCACGAATTCACCCTCGTGTGTGAGGCCTTGGATGCCCCGGTAGAGCGGGATGAGCTGTTCCATCTCGCTGCGAACCTCGGTGGCGTCGCGATAGGAAAAGAGCTCGGGCTGAGCGGGGCGCAGCGCTCGACCCAGCCGCGCGGGAATTTCCCATTCGGCGACCGCCTCCGGAATGGCGACGCCATCGGGATCGGAGATGGCGGGCGAGTAGCGGATGCGCCGCTCGGTGGAGGTAGAGGTGCCGCCCGACTCGTAGCGGGTCTGCGCCGGCAGCACCAGCACCAGCTCCTCCGCATCGACGAGAGTAGAGGTATTGAGCACGATGTCCTGGTGGATGCGTACCCTGGGACGCTGGAGGCCGATCCGGGCATGGTCCGGATCGGGCATGGTTTCCAAGAAGTTGCCGCCGACGAGATAGAGCAGATCCATCCCGCCGTCGGCAGAGCGGTCGAGCGCATGTGCGGCTTTGAGCCCGGGTCGGCGCGGGATGGGATGGCCCCAAGCGGCTTCGAAGCGGGCGCAGTTGTCCTCATTGATGTCGATGGCGCCGGGGAGCTTGTCGGCATCGACGCCACACTCGGCAGTGCCCTGAACGCCCGAATGGCCGCGGATCGGGATGATGCCGCACTTTTCACGGCCGAGGTGGCCACCGGCCAGCGCCAAGTTGACCACCATCTTCACATTGTCAACACCAAACGAGTATTGCGTGAGGCCCATCGAGTAGAGAATGACCGCCGACTTGGCGTGGGCGTAGAGCTCCGCGAAGCGCTCGATTTCCGATCGGGGGAGTCCCGATTCGGTCGCCAGCACCTCCCACGAGAGAGTGCGTAGCTGGGCGCGCAGCTCAGCCGCGCCATGGGTGCGCTCGGCGACAAACGGTTCGTTCCAGCCGCCGCGCTCATCGAGCGCCTTGAGCACTCCCGAAAGAAAGGCGATATCGCCGCCGCCGCGCACCGAGAAGAAGTCATCGGTGAGCGGGGTGCCAAACAGCGCCGAGAGCGGGATCGAGGGTACCCAGTAGCGATCGAGGGCCGGTTCGCGAAACGGGTTGACGACCACGATGCGCGTGCCGCGCTGTTTGGCGTAGTGCATGTACTTGGTCGTCACCGGTTGGTTATTCGCCAGGTCCGTGCCGATCAGCACCAGTAGATCGGTGCCAACCATATCGGAGAGCGAACAGGTAGGGGCGGCCCAGCCGAGCGTCGCTTTGAGGCCTGATGACGAGGCGGCATGGCATAGGCGGGCACAGGAATCGACGTGGGGCGTGCCAGCGATGCGAGCGAGCTTCTGCAGCACGTAGTAGGCCTCGTTGGTGAGACCGCGCGAGGAGACGAAAAAGACCATGCGATCGCCGTCGGTGCGCTGGAGCTCCGTCGCCGCGATCTCGATCGCCTGGGACCAGGAGATCCGCTGAAAACCGGCATCCCCCGGCCGCCGAACGAGCGGCGCAGGGACGCGCCCGAGCGCATGCAGCTCTTGGTTCGACATCGCGCGTAGCCGCTGGATATCTCCGAGCGCCGAGTCGGAGATCGGGCCCATGGTATTGAGGCGTAAGAGACTCAGCCGCGTCAGACAGAGGTGCACGCCGGGGATGACGTCGTCACGCAGACCGCGCGGCCCCAGCGAGCAGCCATCGCAGACGCCGTGGTGCAGAATCCGCCAAGCGTAGCGCCAGCGGCCGCGGTTTTGCCACAAGACGCGAAACATTTCACGGTAGTGGCGGGGCTTTCCGCGCGCCAGCAGTCCGAAGGGGATGAGCCGAACGAGGAGGCGCCACAGGGCCTTCATGGAGGGACCAGATTGGCGCGGTCTCCGACGGCGCGCAAGGGGTGGCGAAACCGCTTAAACGCTTGACGCACTCGGGCAACCATGCACACCATACAGGAACGTTCGCATCCTCGAGCGGTGGATGGGCTTATGGCATCGTCGCTAGTCGGCAAGAAAATCGGCAACTACAATATCACCCGGCAGCTGGGCGAGGGCGGCATGGGCGCCGTTTTTCTGGGGGAGCACCCGCTCATCGGCAAGAGGGTCGCAGTCAAGGTGCTCCACGACGACCTGGCGCAAAAACAGGACATCGTTTCGCGCTTTTTTACCGAAGCCAAAGCGGTCAACGACATCCACCACGAGAACATCGTCGATATCGTCGATTTTGGGCAGCTGAAAGACGACGATGGCAAGGAGCTGGTCTACTTCATCATGGAGCTGCTCGAGGGCGATGGGCTGAGCGCTCGGCTCAAGCGCGGCGCGGTGGCGCACGAGGACACGGTCCACATCATGGATCAGTGCGCGAGTGCACTCGCGGCCAGCCACTCCCACAACATCGTCCATCGGGACATCAAGCCCGATAACATCTATTTGGTGACGCGCGGTCAGGACACCAACTTCGTCAAGCTGCTCGACTTTGGTATCGCCAAGCTGACGGGGGCTGGCGCCGCCTCGGGCATGACCCGCGCAGGTTCGGTGATCGGCACGCCCGCCTACATGAGTCCCGAGCAGTGCGATGGGCGTGGCAACATCGACCATCGTTCCGATATCTATTCGCTCGGCGTGGTGTTTTTCGAGCTCTTGTGCGGGCGGGTGCCATTTATCGGCGATGGCTTTGGCGAGGTGTTGGTGGCCCAGCTGACCACGCCGCCGCCCGCGCCCTCCTCGTTGGTGGGTGGGATCCCGCCGGCGCTGGAGAGCATCGTCCTGCGCTGTCTCGAGAAGCCGAAGGAGACGCGCTTTCAGACCATGGACGAGCTGCGCCAGGCGCTACACAACTCGGGCTGCTATGTCGGTGCGCGGCCGATCACCGGTTCGATGCCGCTGCTCTCGATTCCGGCAGGATCAACACCGGGGGCCGAGGGGACCGGTTCCGCGGCGGGCCGGCCGACCACGCTTTCCGGTTCGACGGGGGAGCTGCGGCCGGGAACGGGCGCGGGCGCGGCACCGAAGAGCAAAGCGCTGCTCTTTGCGGCACTGGGTGCGCTGCTGGTCATCGGTGGGGGCGGGGCCGCCTTCATGGTCTCGCGCAAGGAGCCACCGCCGGCGCCAGTCGCGCTGCCTGCGCCTGCGCTTCCCCCAAAGCCGGTCAAGAACGATATCCGCATTTTGATCGATTCGACGCCGCAGGGGGCCGCCATCGCGCGGGCCGGCCAGAGCGAGCCGATCGGCAAGACGCCGAAGGAGCTTACGCTGAAAAAGGGAGAGCCCCCTTTCGATGTGTTGCTGACGCTGGAGGGGTTCAAAGGTCAGACGCGAACCATCACGACCGAGCGCGACCACGATGTACTGGTAGCGCTGGTCAAGGAGGAGGCTGCAGTGCCAGTGGTGCCGAAAAGGACTCGCTCCCATGAGAGCCACTCGGGGGAAAAGAAATCCTCCTCCCCCCCTCCACGCAACTATCGCGATTCGGACGGCGTGTTGGCGCCCCAGTTGTGATAGGTTCTGGACCTTCCATGGCTGAAACCCGCCAGCATCCGCGCTACGAAGTCAACGCCCTCGTCGATCTCACCGGCACCGAGGTGCTGCTCTACCACCGCATCCAAAACATCTCCCTGGGGGGGCTGAGCCTTCAGACCGAGAGCATCGAGGAGGTGGGGACCGTGGTGGATCTGGTGATCAACTTTCCCGATCTGGGTGCCTCATCGCTGCAGGTGCGGGGAGAGGTGGTGTGGGCGAATCGAGAACCGCCGATGGATATGGGCATTCGCTACCTCGATCTCGATGAGAGCAATCGCGAGGTGCTGCGCAAGTATCTCGCCAAGGTTCAGACCAAGTAGTCGATCACACCGTCGCCGAGCTCACGCAGGCGCAGGAGGCGCGCGAAGTAGTCGCGGAAATCCTTTCCGGGGCGGTCGGCTCCCGGCAAGAAGACATCGGTGATTCGGGTAATGGTGAAGCGCAGGGCCGCGGTGCGCAGCTCCGTGGGAAACGCCGCGCGTTCATGCTGGGAGAACGGTACGAGATCCTGGTAGCTCGCGCAGAACGCCTCGACATGTGGCTTCGAGAGGTCAGTGTCGGTCCAGCACCAGGCGAGCAGCGTCACGGCGAGATCGTAGGGGCGCTGACCGAACGAAGCCTGTTCGAGATCCAGAACGGCGCATAGACGATCGCCGCGCCAGAGGGTGTTATCGGGGAAGAGGTCGCCGTGAATAGTTGTTTTCGGCAGATCGCACGGTGTGCGATGGAGGTGCGCACACTCCTCTTCAAGCAGCGGGATGAAGTCCGCGAGGCGCGGCTCGTTGCGAATTCTTTCGAGGCGCTTCTCGAGATGTGGCAGCGTATAGATTCCATCCCGCCTCGCTGCGAAATTGGCCGTCGCCTGGTGAAAGCGAGCCAGCGCTTCCCCCGCCTGCGCCGCCTGATCGACAGCGATCTTGTTCTCGTCGAGAGCTATCCCTCGCACCCAAGGAAACAGCGTCACATACTTGCCATCGTAACGAGTAAACGGGCTCCCCGTTTGATTTCGGAGCGGCTGCGGCGTCGGAAAGCGCTGGGTCCCGAGGTGCCAGAGCAGGGCCGTTTCGTACCGCACGTCCACTTCGCTGCTGTTTTCATGGATGCGCAAGCAGATCGGGCCACCATCGGTATCGATGCGATAGATGGAATTCACCGTGCCCTGCGACAGTCGCCGTGCAGCACGCGGGCGCAGCGCGAAGGGCGCCAACAGTTCGCCGAGATCGGAAAAACGTAGCTCGGTCACTTGCGTCGTTTGATGAGGCCACCGAGCGCACCGGCCAGCGTCCAGCCGAGGACACTGCGCCCCATTTCGCCCACCCGGTGCATGCAGCGTGCGCAGAGCGGCTGGTCCCATCGACTGCCGGTGCGCGCCAACCCATTGCAGTAGCCGCCCGCTTTCCAGGTGAGGCACTTCACGCCGATCCGTTCGCAGCGGACGCACCGGAACTTGTCGCGGCTGAAACGCCCTGCTCCCGCTTCGAGGAACGAATAGGTGGTGATATCCCGGCAGTGCGAACAGTAAGCCAGCTCTTTACGACACTCGGAATTGGAGCAGACGAGCGCGTCCCCATCGATAGGATTACGGCAAGCAGGACACTGATAGTCCTTGGGCACGGGGGCAGTGTAGCACGATCTTGACCGCACGGCGGGCGACGCGATACGGTTCACAGAGGGTCGATTCATGCGAACTCCGACGAGAACAGCTTCCAAAAATCCGCGTATCGAGATCGACCGCAAGCGGCTGGTGAGCGACAACTTGGCCTACGTGCGCGCCATCGCCGCACGAATCAAGGAGCAGTTGCCACGTGAACTGGAGTTCGACGATCTCGTGGCCTACGGCACCCAGGGCCTGATGGAAGCGGCCGAACGTTTTGACGGAAAGTTCGGGGCGAGCTTCACCACCTATTCCTACTACCGCATTCGCGGCGCGATTTTCGACGGGTTGCGCGGGATGGGATGGCTGCCGCGTAGCGAGTATGCGCGTGCTCGGTTCGAAGAGCGGGCAGCGGCCTACTTGGCGAACTTGGCCGATCGCGAGGCGGGCGCGCAAGAGTATGGCAACGTGGGGCCGACGCTCGAGGAGGATGTGCGCGAACTGTCCCAGGCGCTCGGTGGTGTGGCCACGGTGTTTGTGACCTCGCTGCGCCAAGAGGAGGAGGAGTCGGTTGAGGACACTGCGCCCCAGGCGCACGAGCAGCTGGAACAGCATGAGGCGCGGAGTTCGCTGAGGGCAACGCTCGAAGGATTGCCTGAGAAGGAGCGGCGGTTGATCGAGCTCTACTATTTCGAAGAAAAAACGTTGGAGGAGGCAGGGACGGCGCTGGGACTTTCCAAGTCCTGGGCGTCTCGCCTGCATGCGCGAGCGGTGGACCTCCTCAAGGCAACGCTCCAGCGCTGCGCACCAGGAGCGCTCGATCGAACAGTTCGCCGTCGCCGGAGGGATTCGCGATGAGATGGCTTGCGCTGGTGATGATGGTAGGGGTTGGGTGCAGTCGGTCGAAAGCGGGTCCACTCGACGGTGCAGTCGCAGATCTGCCCATGAGTGGCGAGGATGCCCTGCCGTTCGATGGTTCTCATCCCGACCTCTTTGAGGCCCAGTATGCCCACGGTAACTACTACCGTTACGTCGTCAACCGGTTGATCCTTCCCAAGAAGAAGACTGACTTTGCGATCGATCTAAATGGTGATGGGATCACCGACAACCAGCTCGGTCAGATCATCGCGCTGCTGATCGATTTGGGATTCGACCCCCAGGCAGCGATCGACGCGAGTATTTCAAGTGGCCAAATGGTGCATCTACTACGGCTGCAGACCGAAGATCCGCTGCTGAAGGACGATCTGCTGGCGGGAGTCACTCGCTATGCGGGGCAGCCCAAAGATTCACCAGACTTCAGCGGGAATGGCAGTTTTGATATCAACAACCAGCATCCGGCGTCGGATTTTTTTGGCACGATCGTCCAGGGGCAGTTCTCTTCGCACAATCCAGCGACCTCCTCCTATCCCGTAACGGTCCAGTGGGAGCTGCTGCTATTCAAAGCCCTGATGCTGACCATCAACGGCGCCCACATCCAGTTCAAGACGGGCACCGATCCGCAGAGCGGCGCCGCAGGACTTCTCTCCGGACAGCTCCAGGGATCGATGAAAGACAGCGATGTCCAGGGTGTCGTCGTGCCGGCGATTGCAGTGTGGCTGACGCAGCAGATCGCAGCGGATCCGAATGGCAAGACCGCGATGCAGATTGGAAAACTGTTTGATACGGGCGGCTGTACCAATCCGAATGGGACCATCGCGGTGGCGTCCGACCAGATGATCGATCCCTGCGAGGTGTCGAGCAGCCCGGTCGGCTCCTATCTCGCACCCGACGTGCAGATCTACGACGGCAATGGCAAGTACGCCCCGAATCCGCTCAACACCAAAGAGGATTCACTGTCGCTAGCGTTTGGGTTCACGGCAGTATCCGGAAAATACTAGTACTACTTGGTCTTACTTCGTAGCGGTGCGCTCCGGCGTCTCTTTGCCACGGTGGCAGGTATCACAGGTGACCTTGTGGTCCATCCCCTTGAGGAACTTCGCATTGATCTCGTTGGTCATCTTGATCATCGTGCGCGCGACCGCCTTGTGTTTAGTGTCCTTGGCCGCGTCGGGCATATCGTGGCAGTGGTCGCACTTGACACCCAGCGCCTGCGCCTGGGCCTTCATGATCGCCTTCAGCTCCTCTTTGCTGATGGTCTTGGGCAAAACCTGCAGATCCTTGAACTGGGCCTGCGCGCGGGCGCCGTAGGCGAGTAGTGCGGCGGCGAAAACCCACTTTACCGAGGGCATCGAGAACCTCCTCTTTTGGCACTTTTCAGCGCTCCGCGTAAGATAGCATGGCCGATGGCTCGATGGTCTCTTCTGCTGGGGTCTCTCCTACTTGGCTTCGGCTGCACGGTTGAGCTCGAGCATGATCTCGACGAGCGGCAGGCAAACGAAACGGTTGCAGCGCTGCTACGCGCGGGCGTGCCCGCCGACAAAGGGGAGGACGGGGCGGGCAGATTCAAGGTGCTGGTACCCCGCAGCGAAGTCGTGGCTGCCCTGGCTACGCTGGAGGCCTATGCGCTACCGCGATCGACCACCAAAGGAGTGGGCGAGACCTTCGCGGGAGCGGGGCTGCTGGCGACGGCCACCTCGGAGCGGGTGCGGCTTGGGGCATCGCTCGGCGCAGATCTC
>JAHFDT010000199.1 GCA_023248875.1 Myxococcales bacterium
TGCCGGTCGTGATACTCAAGGAGAGCCCACTGGGCAGCGCCGAATTCACCGCGTAGCTGGTCGGTGCGCTGCCGTTCGATGAGGGCGAATTGGGGGGGATCGCTTGGTTGAGTGCGTAGCTGGCGTTGACTGTGGCATAGGTGAGATTGGTCGGCGGCGCAGTGACGGTAATAGAGACGATGGCACTCGCTGAACCGGCAATGTTCATCGCCGTGATCGTGTACTGCGTGGAGGGAGAGGCGACCGCAGGGGTACCCGAGATGACGCCGGTCCCGGTATGGAGCATGAGCCCCTTCGGAAGCACTGGGGTGATGAAATAGGAGGTCACCTCTCCACCAGACGAGCTCGGGGAGTTGTCGGAGATCGCGACACCGATGGGATAGTTGGCATTGCTGGTCGTGTACACGAGGTTGTTCGGCGACGCGATCACCGTGATCGCAAGCGTGGTCGTCGTCGAACTCAGCGGGTTGGTCGCCGTGATGGTGTAGCTGGTCAGGGGGCTGGACGCGCTGGGTGTCCCCGAAATGGCGCCACTCGATGGGTCGAGCACAAGCCCGAGCGGCAGACTGGGGAAGATCGAAAACAGGGCGGCGAGCCCCTCCACGGCGGCCAGATTGGGCGTGATGGCTTTACCTACCGCGTAGGTGACAGAAGCCGCCGAGTAGGTGAGATTTGTCAGCGTACCATACACGCCGATCTGAATCGCCACGGTCGCGCTGCCTCCGCCATTGGCAGCCGTGACGACATAGTTTGCGCGGGGCGAGAGCAAGCTCGGTGTCCCCAAGATGGCCCCCGTCGCAGGATCGATCGCAAGACCCGCCGGCAACGCGGGAGCGACCGAAAATACCATCGGCTTGCCCCCGGTGACGGTGGGCAGATTGGCGGTGATTGCCTGATGGATCGGATAGGCGGCGTCGGCCGTAGGGTAGCTGATCGACTGGGGTGGAGGAGTCGCGAGGTCGGGCGGCAGAGGGCCGAGATCATCGACGGTTTGGGAGGGAGCGCCCTGGCCACAACCGCTGAGTAGTAAGACGAGCTGCAGAACACGAAGACGCATTCTCCCTACCTTCTTCACTGGGTATCCTCGACAAGGGTCATTGCTGAAATGGTATCATGGACGTTCTCGTGTCGGTGGCTGCTCTTACACTGATAGATCTACCCTCTCCAACCACTCCGCCGCACTCCGTACCTCGACCGGCCCCACGCGACCGCGCGACCGATCCAGCTCGTACACGAGCTGAACTGCCGCCAGTGGCCCCAGCGCCGCTCGGAAGTGCGCAAAAGCGGGGCTCGGAACGGTGTCGGTGGTCTTCACCTCGACGAGAAGTCGCGGCTCGCGCTCGGTGACGACGCAGAAGTCGATCTCGCGCTGCTCCTTGTCGCGCAGGTAGTGGAGCGCACCGGGGCGGCCGTCCTCGTCTTCGAGGCGCTGCGCTTCCTTTAAAGCAGAGTTCATTTGCTGCGATCGGAATAGCGTTTCTGGAGTTTGTAAAACGAGGTCTAGTACCGTCGCTGCGATGCGGCGACATCGTCGTGATGGACAACCTGCGAGCGCACTATGCAGAGGGCGTGCAGCAGCGCATCGAAGCCGTTGGTGCAAGCGTGCTCTACCTGCCCCCGTATTCGCCTGAGCTCAATCCAATGGAGCGTACCTGGTCCAAAATGAAAACCTTCTTCCGCAAAACCGCCGCCCGCACAATCGATGACCTCGTCCGAGCAATGCATCGAATCCGCGACACCATCCAACTCTCCGACCTCGTCGGCTGGTACAGACTTGCCGGCTACGAGCATCACTGGAAATGAACTCCGCTTTAACTTCCCTCTTGACGAATCGCGCTGCCTTGGGAAATACCATGAGCCGTTCTTTGGTTCTGGTGTTTCGAGGAGGTGCAACCCGTGATCGAAGTCGATGGCTTGACCAAATACTACGGCACTCACGCAGCGATCCGTGACCTTCACTTTTCGATCGCACGCGGCGAGGTGATCGGCTTTTTGGGACTCAACGGCGCGGGTAAGACTACCACGCTGCGAGTGCTCGGCTGCGTGCTTCTGCCCACGTCCGGGCACGTGACCATCGACGGGATCGACATCGCCCGCGATCCTCACGAGATCCGCAAGCGCATCGGTTTTCTTCCCGATTCGCCGCCGCTCTACAATGAAATGACGGTCGGCAACTACCTCACCTTTGTCGCCGAGCTGCGCGGCGTAGGGCGCAGTGAAGTCGCACGTCGGGTCGCGGCCGTGGAAGAGCAGACGGCGATCCGCGAGGTGAACAGCGAGGTGATCGCGAGTCTTTCGCACGGCTATCGCCAACGCGTGGGGCTCGCGCAGGCACTCGTACACAATCCGCAGCTCCTCATCCTCGACGAGCCCACGAGCGGTCTCGACCCAGTACAGATCGTCGAGATGCGGCAGCTCATCAAGAATCTACGTGGCGCTCACACCATTCTGCTATCGAGCCACATCCTTTCAGAGATCAGCCAGACTTGCGACCGGCTCCTGGTGATCCAGTCGGGCGAAATCGTCGCTCAAGGCTCAGAAGAGCAGCTGGCGCAGCGCCTGGGTGGTGCCGCGGCGATCGAGATCGAGCTCCGCGGCGATGGCGAGCGGGGCCGCCAGCTGCTGGCCAGCGTCGCCGGCGTGGCGCAGATCGAGCTCGTGCGCCAGGATGGCGAAACTGCCCTCCTGCGCTGCCGTCCCGCGCTGGAGGCGGCTGAACTGCGCCCCGCGCTGGTGCGCGCACTCGTGGGGGCCGAGATTGATTTGCTGCGCATCGACCGCGCCGCTTCGCAACTCGAGTCGGTGTTCTTGAAGCTCACCCAAACCAAGGAGGCCGCATGAGGGCCGCCCTGCTGATCGCCCGGCGCGAAGTCGGCTTCTACCTGCGCTCCTGGACCGGCTACCTCATCATCGCGCTGGTGCTGTTTCTCGACGGCTTTCTCTTCAATGCCTTCTGCGTGTCCGGCAGCAAACTGAGCGCGCAGGTTTTGACGGAATTCTTTTACAACGCCAGCGGCGTCACGGTGATCGCCGCCGCACTGATTTCGATGCGTCTCCTGGCCGAGGAGCACCAATCGGGCACCATCAATCTGCTCTACTCGTCGCCAGTACGCGACCACGAGATCGTTCTGGGAAAATTCCTCGGCGCGCTGGTGTTCCTGGCGGTGATGACGCTGCCGACGGTCTACATGCCGATGATGATCTTCCTCCACGGTAAGATCTCTTGGGGCCACCTGGCCGCCGGCTATCTCGGACTGATGTTCTATGGTGCAGCAGCGCTGGCCGTGGGCACGCTCGCCTCGGCGCTCACTAAGATCCCGATCCTGGCCGGTGTGATCGCCGGTTGCTCGATCGGCGTGCTGATCCTTACCCACTGGTTGGCCCGCGTCACCGAGCGGCCGCTGTCGGAAGTGCTGACCGCGATGGCCTTCCACGGCACCCACTTTCCGCCCTTTCAGCAGGGGATGATCCATCTGCGCGATGTCGTCTATTACTTGGCGATCACCTATGTAGCCCTGTTTGCAGCGACGCGGGTGCTCGAAGCGCGGCGGTGGAGGTAGCGATGCGCGGCCGAAGCTATTGGGTTTCGTTGCTGTTTTTTTTCAGCATGGTGCTGCTGTTCGTCGGTGAGCGACTGATCGGTGCCGGTTCGTGGCGCTGGCTCACCGCCGTCGGCGCCGCGTTTCTCACCGGCGCGATCGCGCTGCGCCTGTGGCGTGCGAAAAGAGCGACCGAGCAGGCCCAGCAGGTGGAGCGCGCCTTCGTGCTGCTCTATGGCGTCGGGGCGCTGGCGGTGCTGCTCTACGCCGTACAGTCCGATTTGGCGACGCATCTTCTGCCCCAGCCGCTTTCCGAGAGCGCACCCCGGTTGGCGGTCGCTCTCGCAGCGCTTTGGCCGGCGCTATGGCTCGTCTCGGCGATGCCGATTCTCCTCACTGAACTCGCCTACGGCGCAGTCGTGCGCGCACCGCGGCTCGAAACCGGCCGACTCTATGAGGCGATGCGCGGCGGCCTAGGCTTGGCAGCCGCGATCGTCTTCGCCTTCTCGGCTGCCTACATCGCCTCCGAGCGGGACAAGAAGCTCGACCTCTCATTTTTTCGCACCGCGCGACCGGGCGATTCGACCCACAAGCTGGTGCGCACACTCGATCAGCCGGTGCAGGTAGGCCTCTTCTTTCCGCCCGCCAACGATGTGCACGAACAGGTGGCCACCTACTTCGACGATCTCACCAAAGAGTCAAAGCAGCTCGAGGTGAAGCACTACGACCACGCCGTCGATGTGAAGCCGGCCAAGGATCTCGGAGTATCGGGCAATGGCATGGTGGTGATTGCGCGCGGCGGCCGACACGAACTGCTCTCGGTGGGCCTCGAGCTGGAATCGGCGCGCACCAAGCTGCGCGACCTCGACAAGGAGGTGCAAAAGCTGCTGCTCAAAATCGCGCGCCCGGGACGCACCGTCTACATGACGGTCGGCCACGGCGAGCGCACCACCAATCCCGCCTCGGAGACCGACAAGCGGACAACGATTGCCACCCTGCGCAAGATCCTCGGCGACCAGGGTTATGCAGTGCGCGATCTCGGTGCCGCCGATGGCTTGGCCACCGATGTGCCGAGCGATGCAGCGGCCGTCCTCGTACTGGGACCCACGCAGCCCTTCTTGAAGGAGGAGGCGACCGCCCTCGAACGCTACCTCGGGCGGGCTGGACGGCTCTTCTTGGCGCTCGATCCGGAGCCCGGCGTCGACTTCAAAGATCTGCTCGATCCCTTGGCGATCAAGTTCTCTCCGACCGTCTTGTGCAACGATCAAAATTTCGCCCGTGTGAGTTTTCAGGAGAGTGACCACGCCAATATCGCCACCGCCGCCTACTCGTCGCATCCATCGGTGACGACGCTATCGCAGCTCGGCATGCGTGCACCGGTGATCATGATGGCTGCGGGCGGGCTAGAGGAGGTGGGCAACCACGCGAAAGAGCTCTCGATCAATTTCACGATCCATGCTCAAGCCACCACCTGGAACGATCTCAACCACGACTACCGCTTCAGTAACGCTCCAGAAACGCGCAAGGCCTGGGAACTGGCGGCCGCGGTGACGCGGAAAAAGGTCGGCAGTAATGACGCCAAGGACGAGGCGCGCGCGGTGGTGGTGGGCGATTCCGATGTGCTCAGCGATGGGGTCATCCAGAGCTACGGCAACCCCGGTATCGCCATCGATGGTATGCGCTGGCTGCTCGGAGAGGAGGCGATCGCGGGTGAAATCACCAGCGAAGCCGATGTTCCCGTGGCCCACACCAAGAAACAGGATGTGGCCTGGTTCTACTCGACCATCTTCATCGCCCCCGCCCTGACGCTCGGCGTAGGGTTCGTCGCAACGCGGCGTCGGCGCCGGGCAACCAAGGAGGCCGTATGACAACCCGTGGGGCAGCGATCCAGGGTATTTTGGCAACGCTGGGGCTCGCCGGAGCCTATGCGACTTGGCAGCGCGAACCGGAGCGGGCAGCGGGCGAGGTGGTAGTGCTGGATGTGACCAAAAAGGAGCTCACCAAAGTACGCTACGAAGAGGGCCCTAAGTGGGTCGAACTCGAATGGCGCATCGAGGCGGACAGCGATGGGCCGGCGCCTTGGATACGGGTCGCGGCGCGGCCGGAGACCAAGGCACCCGAGCGGGAGCTGCGCGGTAACAGCGACGCCACCAAGCTGCTGGAAAAGTTCGCGCCGCTGCGCGCGACGCGAGCACTCGGAATCTTGGCCGCGGATAAGTTGAAGGAGGTGGGGCTCGACGCGCCCAAGAAAAAGCTCGAGGTGACCGCGCGCGGAGCCAAGCAGGTATTTCAGATCGGCTCGGCGCCCTTTGGTTTCGGCGAGCCCTATCTGCGCGAGGAAAAGGATGGGCGAGTTTTCGTGCCGAGCGGCTCCGTGGTATCTGAGCTTGAGGCGGCAGCGGTGCGCCTCATCGATCGAACGTTGCACAACTTCGCTGCAAATGAGTTTGACGAGCTGACAATCGCCGCGGGTGAGAAGCGGCGCGAGCTCCTCCAAACGGGGGCCAAAGAGGCGACGCTGATCGGTACGCAGACCTCGCCCAATCTCAAGCTTGCGCCCAAGAACGCTCCCGATAAACCCGATGCGACGGCCAAGAACTGGCATGACAAGGTGTGGCGCCTGCTGGTCACCGATGCACTCGGCAAGGGCGAAAAGCCCACCGCAGGCGAGCCGCGAGTGGCAGTGCGAGTCGACTACACAACGCATGGTAAGATGCGCGGCTTCATCGAACTCGGTCGAGTCATGCCATCGCCCGCTGCACCGCCAGCGGCCCCATCGACGCCCCCGTCATCCGCTCCGCCCGCTCCAGAAATCTATGCTCGCACCGAGCACGCCGCTGGTTGGGTGAAGCTACCCACTACCGCCGACGACCTGATCAAAGAGGGAGAGAAGCTGGCGACAGAGTAGCCCCGGTAGCTTTTCCCCACTTCTGACGGTTTGTCATGGCAACCGGGCGGTTCTAGTGTCTATTATACGGCCTTCCATTTCACCACTGAACCCGGAACCAACGGTGGCCCATCACACCTCTTTCGGCGGGCGCGCGACCAAAATGTCATCTGCTACGCTACCGTCACACGTGGAGATCTCGTAGTCCGGCCGAATCGATCGCAGGATTTCGAGCGCCTCTGCCTCGGTGAAGTAGTCGAATTCGACCGTACCAAAGCAGCGCCTGTCGTCGATCAGAATGGTATGCGATCGAACCGGGTGGCACGCGATCGCCTGCAGCTCAGCTTCGAGCGCCGTCCGGGTAACCCCTCGCGCCGTGATGCCGCTGCTGTGGTGCGCGTCGAGCCAAAAAGTGATCGGCTGATTGATCTGCGCGATCACTTCAGCGAGCATGAGCGCCGAATCGCCCAGCACCAGCTCAACGCGCGGTTCGCGAACGAAGCGGCGACGCGCATACTCATGAAGTGCCGGGGCGAGCTCGATGCTCACGACGTGCACAAAGCCCGCCTCCAGCGCCAGGAGGACACCATCACCAAAATAGGTTCCCGTCTCAACCAGAACGGGGCCAAGGTGCTGTTCGAACAGCGCACGGGAAGCGGGCACTCGATCGAGATTTTACACCAACACTGCATTGTTTCTAGCAGGCTGTTGAAAAACTCCGATGAGGCCATTTTCACATCCAAATCGTTTGCCGCCTGCTAGTCGATCTAACGGGGCGTGCCGCCCCGC
>JAHFDT010000200.1 GCA_023248875.1 Myxococcales bacterium
GGGCTCGCTCGCACCCACTCGAGCTCGCGGGCGAGGGTGCGCTGCCGCGCCGACTCCTGTTTCTCTTCGTCGGCAAGGCGCTTCTGCTTCTGCTCGAGCCAGGAGGAGTAGTTGCCCTCCCACGGGATGCCCTTGCCGCGGTCGAGCTCGAGGATCCAGCCGGCGACGTTGTCGAGGAAGTAGCGGTCGTGGGTGATGGCGACGACGGTGCCGGGGAATTCGTGCAGGAACCGCTCGAGCCAAGCGACCGAATCCGCATCGAGGTGGTTGGTCGGCTCGTCGAGCAGCAGCATGTCGGGCTTCTCGAGCAGCAGCCGGCAGAGGGCCACGCGGCGCCGCTCGCCCCCCGAGAGGACCTTCACATCGGCGTCGCCCGGCGGCAGCCGTAGCGCATCCATGGCGATCTCGAGCGTGCGGTCGAGCTCCCAGGCGTTGGCCGCGTCGATGGCATCCTGGACCTTGCCCTGCTCCTCGAGCAACTTGGCCATCTCATCGTCTGACATCGGATCGCCGAGGCGGGTGTTGATCGCCTCGAAGCGATTGAGCAGCGCGCGCGTCGCTGCCACGCCCATCTCCACGTTGCCGAGCACGGTCTTGTTGGCATCGAGCTGCGGCTCCTGCGAGAGGTAGCCGATCTTGATGCCTGGTGCCGGCGCAGCCTCACCGTTGAAGTCGGGATCGACGCCCGCCATGATGCGCAAGAGCGAGCTCTTGCCGGCGCCGTTGTGACCGAGTACGCCGATCTTTGCGCCCGGGTAGAAGGAGAGCCAGATGTCCTTCAAGATCTCGCGCTGGGGTGGCACCACCTTGCCGAGACCCTTCATCGTGAAAATGTATTGAGCAGCCATGGGCGGGGAAGTGTAGCGGCACGAACTTTACCTGGCAACGGGGAAGGTCGATAATGCCGAGATGGCTTACGCAGGCCCGAGCGTGGCGAGTCGTCGGCAAGTGTCTGTTTATGTTTGCCCCTGCGGCAAACGGCTGGCGGTCGAGTTGTGGCGCGTGGTGAACGCGGGCGATCCGGCCGCCGCCGCGCTCTTCGCCGGCCAGCTGAATCGCGCCCGCTGTCCGGCATGCGAGCGCGAGGCTGAAGTTCAGGTCACCGTGGTCTATCACGATCCCGCTCGCGAGTATTTGGTGCTGGTGCTACCCGATGGGCTGCGCCACCGCGAGCTCGAGGAGCGGGCAGGCCTCTATCTTCAGCTGGCAAAGGACGGTGTGCCTCCTCCCGACTATATCGTCGGCTTTCAGGTGGTGTTTGGCGGCGCAGCGTTGGTGCGTGAGCTGCCCCCAGCGCCCCCACCAGTCGCTGCGATCCCCCTGACCGTCCAACGACCTGTGCCGGTGCCGAAGCCCGTAGCTCCTCCTCCGCCGGAAGAGGATCTTCCCGAAGACACCGGCCGCACTACGGTCCGCGTCTTCGCACCGGAAGCCGCCTCGCCCGCCATCGAGCGCTGGATCGCCGAGCGCGCTGCACCGATTTTGCTGGTGGAAGAGGGGCGCATCTTGGTGTGCGCGGCGCTGCCCTACGAACAGTTGGAGGCGCTGATGGGGGCACCACTGCGACTGACCGTGCAATCTTCGCGCGGCGGGTCCTATCCGCTCGTGATGCTTGCGATCGGGCCCGACCGCCCCGTAGCAGGAGCCCCGCCGCTCGGGGTGGAGCTGGCGCTCGACGTGGGCCGCGCAGTGGACCGGGCGGCCCTCGAGCTGCTCGCGCAGCGAGCTGAGGTCACGCTGCTGCTCTACGACGCCGAATACTTGCCGGTTCAGACCCGGATCCTGCGCACACCGATCGAAACTCAAGCGGTGCGCGCCCTGGCGGAGGCGCGCCGACAGACTCCGGTGAAAGTGGACCTGCGGTCGCTGGCCAGCAGCGAGCTGGTGGGGCTGCTCGGTGCCAAGGAGCGGCGCAGTGAGGCGGCGATGCTGCTGCTCGAGCGCGGCGAGGTGCAGCACCTTCCGGCGGTGCTGAACGCTCTCGGGCAGATGGTGCGGGGCGAAGCGATCCGGATCCTGCCGCTGTTGGTTCGCAGCGGCGCGGCGGCGGAGCGATTCCTGCTCACCGAACTTGATTCGCAGAAGGCCTTCTTGCGCCACGGCTGCGCGCTGGCGCTGGGGGCACTTGCCAAGAGCTCTCCCAACGGCGCCAAGATCGTCGAGGAATTGGTTCGGCGGCTACTTCAGGAGCCCACCGAAATCTGGCCCGAAATTGCCCGCGTGCTGGGTGATCTCGGACCGCAATCGGTGATGCCGCTGGTGCTCAAGCTGCGTTTCACTTCGACCGAGGGGCGCGAGCGGATCGCGCGGGCGCTCGGCCATATCGCGCAGCGCGGGATCCGCGGGCCGGTCGAGATGATGGCAGCGGGCGATGACCCGGCCTCCGGCGCGGTGGCACGGCGCGCGCTGGCGCTCGTCGATGAGATTGCCGTGGGGGAGTCCGAAGTTCGCGGCCCGCGTGAGGTGCCGCCACGGCAGCTGACCGTGGTGCGAGCCTTCTCTCGCCGGTTCTTCCAATCCCTGCGCGGCGAGGCTCCTCCCGAGGATGACTTGTTCGATCGCAGCGATATCATCGAACTGCCCCCCGAACGGACGGGCGACACCGACCGGCTTCAGCGCTTGCCTGAAGAACATCTTCCTTGATAAGCTTACCCACTTCGTATGCGGATCGGCATCTTTTCGGATACCCACTCCAATCTGGAGGCGCTGAACGCGGTGCTCGGCCGGCTGCGCGAAGAGCAGCTCGATAAGCTGGTTTGTCTCGGCGATACCGTCGGGTATGGCGCCAATCCCGACGAGTGCTGCGACCTGGTCCGCGAAGTGACCGCGTTCACCATCCTCGGCAACCATGACGCCGCGGTCTCGGGGCGGATGGACTATAGCTACTACTATGATGCCGCTCGCCACGCGCTCGACCTGCACGCGACCTTGGTCAGCGGCACCAACATGACTTGGCTGCAGTCGCTGCCCTATGAGGTGCGCGAAGGCCACATGGCCTTCTGCCACGGGTCGCCCATCAATCTGCAGGAGTTCGAATATATTTTCGCGCCGGAGCAGGCAGCGCGTTGCTGCCCTGAATATGACAAGCTGGCCGATATCACCTTCATCGGCCACTCGCACCTTTGCAAGGCATTCGCCTTCAACCGCGAAGAGGTTTACGAAGTGGTGACGCAGGAGTTCGAAGTCCGCCCAGGACTGCGCTACGTGGTATCGGTGGGCTCCGTCGGCCAGCCGCGCGACCACGATCCGCGCGCCAGCTACATCCTCTATGATACCGATCGGCGCTGGTTCGAGTTCAAACGCGTTGGGTACGACATCGAGAGCGCAGCGCGGAAGATTTTCGATAGTCAACTGGAGCGCAACTTCGGCAATCGCCTGTTTCTCGGCGTGTAGTCACTCTGACATCGGCGGTTGGGTTAGTGCGACTCCGTTGCAGCCGCGCGGCGATCGCTCCCGGGCCAGGGCACATCGGCCTCGCGCCGCTCTTGGAGGCGGCGCCCTGAGTGCAGTCGTGCAGCGTCGAGAATCTGTCCGATCAGATCGCCGAAGTCGATGCCGGCCCGCGCCGCGACTCGGGCGATCAGGGAGTCGGGTCGCAGCTCAGGAAAGGGCTCGATGCTGACTAAACTCTCATTGCCATGCGGCGAAAGGACGAGATCCACCAGGGATAGTCCGCTGCAACCGAGGAGATAGTGCGCTCTCACCGCCTGGGTAGCGATTCCCCGCAGCCGCTCCTCGCCGATCCGCGGTGCCGCAAGCTTTTCCGCACGCCACTCGGCGATGCCCAGCAGCTCACCGTCGAGCAGGGCCACTTTGATGAGCTGCCCCTCCGTGTGCCGTTCGATCAAGGCCTCGTCATCCCATTGCAGTGCATGTTCGATCGCCAACTCTAGCTCTTCGAGGCGATCGACCTGCATAGCGCCCGGTCCGCTGCGGGGTCGCACCAGGCAGGGGAAGCCAAAGGCACCGTGCTGGTCCCCCGCGCTGCCCATGCTTCGCTGATGGCAGTAGTAGGCAGGCGTCGGAAGGTTATGCAGCCGCAGGAGTTCCTTGGTCTTGAGGCGGTCCGCAGTGAGCGCTGCTGCGGCCAGCGATGATCCGGTATAGGGGATCGCCAGCGACTCCAATAGACCCTGGATCGGCCCATCGGCGCCCCGTCCATGGAGAGCGATGAAGGCCACCTCGATGCCTGCTTGGCGCAGCGCCAGATCCACCTCTCGGTCGACATAGATGGGCTGTGCGGAGTAGCCCTCAGCCTGCAGCACGCGGAGCACTGCTTCGCCGCTTTGTAGCGAGGTCACTCGTTCGGGGGTTCCGCCACCGATAAGAACGCCAATTCGTCTGTTTGTCATTCTACTGATCGCTACCGATCCAGCGACGGTTGCGCAAGTTTTTGGCAAGTTTTGCCAACTTGACACTATCCAGTCCGCGCGATACCACCTCGCGCGGAGGACGCTAACGACATGACCTTTCTCGAAGCGGCGCTCGCGATACTCAAACGCGAGGGAAAGCCGCTCCACTTCAAAAAGCTCACGGAAATTGCGCTGCGGGAAAATCTGCTGACGGTGGTTGGGCGCACGCCCGAGGTGACTATGCAACAGCGCCTCAACGACGCTCTAAAAAAAGACACATCGCTGCCGCTCACGCGAGAAAAGCCCGGCATCTTCGGTCTGCGCTACTACCCGCCGCCGGAGGTCTATGCGGCGCCCGCCGTGATACCCAGCGCCGAGCCTGCTGCGGCGCCGGCGACGCAGGCCAGCGCTGTCGAAGAGAAGCAAGATGCGCCGGAAGCTCAGCCGGAGCGCAAGCGGCGCCGCCATCGTGGGGGACGCGGTCGTCGTCGTGGCGGTGCGACCGCGGCCTCTGAGACGCAGATGGAGACGCAGACGGAATCGGCCGACGGGCCCGCGGAAGCAGTGTCGGCTCCGCCGTCACCGGTGATGCCCACGGAACCGGGTCCCGAGCGCCTCTCCTTTTCTGAAGCGGCAGCACAGGTGGCGGCAGGAAGGCCGAAAGCGCCCTTTGCTCCTGTGGCGCCCCTCCCCGAGCCCCCTCGGGAGGAGAGCGCGGAGGAGCTTGCCGCGCTCGCGGAGGAGTTCGAGACGCCGAGCGGGCCGCTGATTGTTCCGACGGCGGGTACGGAGGAGCTGGTCAAGGGTGAGGACCATCGTCCAGTCTACGAAGGGAGGCGGGACCGTCACCGAAGGAGAGCACCGGGGCGCGAGCGGCCGAACGGCGCGCAGCACCATCCTGCCGCGGCCCCATCGGAGCCGGCTCCAACCACTCTGCCACCGGCTGCGGCGGCTCCCGTTCCGGCGGTTCCGGCGCCCCCCACGGCGGCGAATGTCGGATCGGCGATCGACGTGCTGGTGGAGGTGCTGCGCGGCAGCGATGGACGGCCGATGCACTTTCGCCAAATCGTCGACGTCGCGCTCAAGCGCAAGCTCCTGCGCGGGGAGCCACAGGAGTTGTGGCGCCTGGTGCGTGCGGCCGCGGTGGCGGAGCGGCGCGCTCGCGAGGCGGCGGGATTGCGGCCGCGCATTCGCTCGCTGGGGGGCGGCAACTTTGGTTTAGGCGATCGCCGTCTCGATGGCGAGCTCATGCAGTATGAGCGCGAACTCGGTGAGCGCACTGCTCGGCTAAGCGAAGCGACCCGAGTGGCTTTGCAGCGTCGCCTGGGACGACTTTCACCCCCAGCGTTCGAGGCGTTTGGACGGCTTCTACTTGAGCGCATGGGGCTCGTGCGAGTCGAGCTCGTCAAGCGCGGCGAAGGCGTGGCCTACCATGGCGGTGAGCGGCTGCGCGGTGGCCACAAGCTGCGCGTGCTGATCGCACTGCGCCCCGGAGAAGGGCAAATCGGGCGACGTGCGGTGGGTGAACTTCGCGCTGGGCTGAAAGCGCGCCAGTTCGATGAGGGTTTGCTACTCAGTGCGGGGCGCGGTGGTTCGGACGTCGAAGCCGAGCTGGCCGCAGGCGCTGGAACCATCGAGCTGTACGACGGCGAAGGGATCACCCAGTTGGCCTCCCGTTTGGGCGTGGGCATCGTCAAAAGGGCGGTCGTCGTCGATACGATCGATATGGAGCTCCTCGACGAGTTGCAAGAGTAGGTGCTCCTGCCTGCCGTCGAGGTCGCCTGGCTTGGGCGAACCGCCTACCTGTCGGCGTGGCGGCAGCAGGAGGAGCTGCGTAGGCGGATCATCACCGGTCAGTCCGTCGAACGGATCTTGCTGGTGGAGCACGATCCGGTGATCACGCTCGGCCGCAATGCAGATCCGTCCCACGTCCTCATCGACCCCCGAGGGTTGTTGGAGCGGGGGATCACCTGTGTCACCACCAACCGCGGCGGCGACGTGACCTACCACGGGCCGGGCCAGCTGGTCGCCTATCCGGTGGTGCGCCTGGAGCGTGGCGTAGTCGCCCACGTCGCAGCGCTCGCTCAGGCAGTGGTCGATGTGGTGGCCCCGCTGGGCGTCGTTGCTGAGTTTCGTCGCGCTCCCATCGGGGTTTGGGTCGGCGATGCCAAGCTCGCCGCCATCGGGATCCATGTGAGCCGTCACGTCGCGGTCCACGGTCTGGCGCTCAACGTCACGACGCCGCTCGAAATGTTCCAGACGATCGTTCCGTGCGGACTCTCGAGCCGCGTGACTTCGCTGGCCGAGCTGGTCGCATCACCGCCTTCCGTCGAGGCGCTGGCGCTGCCGCTTGGTGCAGCGATCGCTGCGAGACTCGGAAAGTCTGCGGTCGGCATGCGATCGTCGTTGCTTTCTGAGATCGCCTCCGTAGAATAGCAATTAGTCCGGAGCGTTTCTCCGGGTCGTGAGGGAATGGGCCTACGCTCGACAGAATCACTGCGGATCGTTGTTCTGTTCAACAACGATTATTCGGAACTGGAGCCGGGCGATCCGGGATTCTCTTCCCGAATCGACGTCGAGAATGCAGCGCGTAGCGTGGTCGATGCACTGACTGCACGTGGCCATCGCGCGGAGCTCTTGGGGATCGATTTTCCTGAGCTCACCGATGCAATCGGCGCATTGCTCGACGATCCCCCCGACGTGGTGTTCAACTTGTGCGAGTCGCTGCAGGCCGATGCGCGCCATGAAGTGGTGGTGCCGGCGCTACTCGATCTGACGGGAGTTCCCTACACCGGATCGGGGCCGATCACGCTGGGCCTAGCGTTGCGGA
>JAHFDT010000201.1 GCA_023248875.1 Myxococcales bacterium
TCGGTGTCGGAGTCGGAGTCGGAGTCGGTGTCGGAGTCGGTGTCGGCACTAGCGAGAGAATTGACAACGGTCGACGCTGACTGTACCCAAAAGGACATGGCTTCGATTGAGATTGGTCCGCTGAGTGAGCGCCTCGGTGATGAAGAGATCATCGAGCTGGTCAATGGACTCGAAGAGCTGGGCGCTCCGCGTCTACCGCACGCTTCCGATGATTCGCTGAGCGAGCTGGGGGAAGTGGACGATGGCGTTCTCGCTGCGTTTCTGGAGCGGCTGGACGCTTACGACATCGCTTGCGAGATCTACCTGCCGATGGAGTTTGATGGTCGAGTCGAGGTGGGAGATTTTCGAATCGGGTCGGCGGCCGCGCTTTTGGGTATCCTGGAAGAGCTCAAAGATGAAATCGAGGAGGAGAAGGACGAGGACGAGGAGGAGAGCGAGGACGAGGACGAAGAGGAGGAGGACTACGAGAACCTCGCTAAGGGCAACTTGAAGTTGGTATGGAAGCTGCTGTACGAGGGCGCGCGTAGCGCTCTGGATCGTCATCTGCCGCTACTGCTATAGCGCGTGGATCACATCGACGAGCTTTTTCAGTTCACCTCTGTGCTGCCCAGTCAGCTCGGTGGCGCAATTCTCTGTGGACCGAACTCGTGGGCTTGGGCACGGGCTCTTCCATCTCGCGCCCGCAATGTCCGTTCGGTCCTGTTGATCCTTCGTACCTCGGAGGGATCGCTCGACCAGCAGATCGCAACCCTAGAACGCGATACGGGGCTGGCCGTCTCGGTGACCATCGCGAGCGATCAGGGGCCGGCTGAGCTCTATCTCGATTTGGCGGAATTTCTTCTGCTCACTGGACTCTCGCTGGATCGGATCCTGGTGGCACACGATCCGGAGCAGCCGGCAGTGGGCGAGGTGCTCGAGGATCTCTTTTGGGGCCATAGCACCCGCTTTCTGGAAGGGTTGCCACCCTCACCCGAGCGTACGATCGAAGATCGGCTGTTCGTCTTTGCGCACTTTTTGAGTGAGCACGACCAGCCGTTTCATGCGGTGAAGCTGCTCTACCGTTTGCGTGCCACGCTGGAGCCCGGGCGGCTGGCACCTCTTGTCGCTCGCTGTTGGGCGGCGCTGAGCTGTTATGAGCCCCTGCTGGAGTGGATTTCGCAGCTGGTCAGAGGCCGTGCGGATCAGCAGCAGTTTACGGCAGAGATCGAGGCGTCCATCGCACGGTCGCGTCGCTTCGGCGAGGAGTCCTGGTCCCGCAACTTGGCGGCCCTCGAGGCGCGCTTTCCGATCTTGATCGCGGAGCTGCGCCAGCTCCGCCCCTCGAATCCTCCGCTGATCGCGGTACTCAGCAAGGTGCCGTGGGTCTTTCAATCGCAGCAGAGCCCGACGCTTTTGCCGCAGGACTATCTACTGCAGTTTGAGATCGATGCCGATGGGCAGATTCGCGAGAGGAATCCCTGCTCAAACCCTCAGCCGCTTCATCGCCTGATCCGGAATCTCACGGATGAACTCAAGATGATCCACGCGGTGCTGGTGGGATCGCTCAAACCCTATTCCGCGCTCTTCAACGTCTATATCAACCCAACCGTCTTCAGCCCCTACCCCGAGATGCAGCAAGCGCTCTACGTGGTGGAGCGCGATCTGGAATACCTCTACCATCTGCTGCACACGGTGGACCTGTCTTCGATCTGGCAGCAGCCTTACGTCTTCCTGTTCGCCGGGCCGAAAGCAGTCGATGAACTGGGGGAGTTTCTGCAGCGGAACTCGGGCCACGCGACACCGATGCTCAACGTGAACACCGATGAGGAGACGCTTGCGGTGGCGCCACGAGTTGCTGCATGGCGCTCCCAGCACGTGGAGCGGCTCGAGGTCGAGCTGGCACAGTGCTGGGCGGCCGATTTCGACGATGAGCTGCGGGCAGTGCTCCAGGAGCGGTCGCGACCTCTGCGCGTTTGGATGCACTGCACCCAGTTTACCAACTACGCACCCCGTCACATGCGCGATCTGGCGTGCGCGTGGCGTGAGCTTGGCGCGGAAGTGGAACTCTACCATGAGGCGAACAACTGGGAGCGGTTATCGAAGGAGCTCTTGATCGGGTCGCTGATTGCGACGCGTCCCGATGTGGTGTTTCTCTACAATAGCTTACGTTCAACGGTGCGGTTTCCCATTCCGCCGCAGGTACCAGTCGCCGCATGGTTCCAGGACGACTCTCCCGAGTTTAGGAATCGGGACAACATCTCTCGCTTGGGCCCGAAGGACTTTACCTTTTGCAGTAGCGTCAGTTTTGTTCGAGTTTGCCAGGAGCTGGGCTATCCGCACACTCGACTTTTGCCGATGGGCGTCAACGAAGCGGTCTATCGGCCGAGTTCCGTCCCGGGTCATCCGCGCGATGAGGTGACGTTCTTGTCGGAGATGATGCCCCTCGAAGATCCCGAAGGGTTCAGAGGGCTGAGGGATTGGCTGCTTGCGATATTTGAGAAACGGGGCTGCACCTATCAGAACTATTCCCTGCTGACCAGCTACGTTCGCGAAGGGCTGTCGGCGCTGGGATATCCGCCGAAGGATGATGCCATCACGCGCATCGTTCGTTGGAGCACTTGGGCCGAACGGATGGTTTACACGCTGGAGGTGGTGCGCTGGCTAAAGGATGCCGACGTGCCGCTTGCGCTCTATGGCCGCGGCTGGAGCGAGTGGCCCGAATTTGCACCGTTGGCGCGTGGCGAAGTGCGGCAGGGCGAAGAGCTGGCACAGTGCTATCGAGAAACGAAGATTTTGATGCACATCAACACTGCTGTGAATCTCCACCAGCGGGTGTTCGAAGGCATCGCCTCGGGTGCATTCCTGGCCGTACGCTCCCTGCCCAGTGATGGGCAGCCGGGCGGCCTGGCCGCCCATTTTCGCATCGGAGAGGAGATCGCGGTCTTCTCGACCCGTGAGGAGTTGCTTGCACTGGTCGAGCGCGCGCGCAGCGACGAACCTTGGCGGCACCGCGTGATCGAGAGCGGCCAGCGCCGGGTGGCGGCTGACCACACCTACACCGCGCGCATGCGCACCGTGCAGGAGGAGTTGCGGGCTGGTCTGCTGGATCGCAGGCGTTGAACTCATCCCAGCCATAACCCAGAAATGGTGCGGCTCCAGAACGAACCAGCCAATGGCCCGAATGATCGGCCGAACGAGAACGGATCGCCAGTGCCCCACCCCTTCTTCATGCCGAGCGACGAGTAGGTGAGCATCTCCATCGAAGAAAACAATCGCTCGGCCAACCTGCAGCCAAAGGCCATCTGCCGAGGCGCAAGGGACTTCACCATTTCGAGGTCCCAATGCGGCGCTTCACAGATAGAGTCTATGGCACTCAGTGCCAACAGTCAGGCGGAACCGTTCAGTTGAGGCAGTGGTTATGAGGAAAGCAGTGCGCGGTGAGAAAACTTTCGCGGAGTTCCGTTTTTCCAGGGTGTTTTGAAAATAAAAACCTTAGTAATTTTGTGGAGCTGAACGGGATCGAACCGTCGACCTCCTGAATGCCATTCAGGCGCTCTCCCAGCTGAGCTACAGCCCCCTCGTGCTCCCTTTCTGCTATTCGGCTCCTTTGGAGCGTCGCCGTGGCGATCGCTTGCGTTTGGGAGGTGGCACCTCCTCGGCTCCATCATCGCTACCGTAGTCGGCCGCAGCCTCGGCCTCGAAACCGCGCGGCGCGCCAAAGGCGTTATCGGCGGCCTGGGCGCGACTAATTCCCAAGTGCGTCTCCACCTCCTGGAGCCGCTGGAAGGTCTCCCGCATTTCCACGCTAGCGCCATTCCAATCGTGCTCTTCCAGCTGCTGCGCCACGAGTTCACCCAGGTGGTGCAGGAGCTGCGAACGCTGGTTATGCAGGACGGCGATATCGAAGCGCAGCCGGCCCGACTGCGACGATCGCACTACCACCTCGCGCACGGTGTCGAAGCCCACCAGCGCGGTGCGCCAAAGGGTGCCAAGCTGGCGGCGAAGCTCGTCGGGGCGCGAATTCATGAGGAGCATGCGTTAGCAAAGCGGGGCGTGAGTGTCAATCGAAACTCGTGTTGACAGAGGGGGCGGTTTCCGCAAAGTTGCCTGCCATGATTATGAAGCTTTCACGCATTGTTCTGCCAATTCTCGCCGGTGTCAGCGGGTGCCAGACGGTGTCGGGCCTTTTCAAGAAATCGCCGAGTGCGAGCGCACCAACGGCGTCTCCCCCAAAGGTGAGATCGTTTTCGGAGACCACCGTGGCGACGGCGGTGCAGCCGCTCGGCGGCCTACTTTATCAAGGGACCGCACGCGGCCTCATTCGCTGGGAGCTGGTGGATGGCAAACCGGGCGCAGCCACGCCGGTTCTGGGGTTGCCGGGAGAACAGATCCAGGCGCTCGCCAACGATGGGCAGAATGGCCTGTGGGTAGTGACGACCAAAGGCGTGGCGCATCAGGCGGTGCAGAAGGGCAAGAGCGGCTGGCTGAACTTTCCGCCGGCGAGCGTGGGCCCGTTTGTCACCGGGGCGGCCTCGGCGGACGACGGGAGCTTCTGGGTCGGTGGGCCGGAAGGATTGGCTCGCCTTCCCCTCGGTAGCACCAAGTGGACACACCTGCTCGGCGATACCTCGGTGACGGCGGTAGAAGCGCTCGGCGATGCAGTGTGGGTTGGGACCAGTGGTCGCGGGGTGCTGCGCATCCGCGGGGATCAGGTCGAAGTGTTTTCCTCGGATCAAGGGTGCGAGACGGAGGTGGTGCGCGGTCTGGTGGCGACACCGGGCGGCGTGATGGCGATCGGCGAGCTCACCGATGGGGGCGCGCGGGTGGCTTTCTATGCGGGGCAGCGCTTCTGGTCCTATCGCGTCGACGGGCCGAAGGAGTCGGTGTTGGAATGGGTCAAGCGGGTGGGCGACCATGTGCGCGTGGGCGCGGGGGGCCGTGTCTATCAGCTCGACCGGTTGGCGGCGGCGGAGTCGGCTCCCGCGTCGGGGGCACCGCTGGCGGTAGTGGCGCAAGAGGCCAAACCGGTGGATCCGCCGCCCACGGGATCGGCGGTCGGCTCGCCGCCAGTGAAGGTGATCGCCAAGCCGGTCCCGAAACCGGTGGTTGTACCGCCGCTCGATAAGCCTGGGGTGGCCATGAAGCCAGTCGCGGCAGCGGGAAAAAAGCCCCTCGGGAAAAAGAGTGAGGAGGAGGAGGAAGAGGAGACGCCCGCCCCGCCGGTGGCGAAACCGGCTGCGCCAGAGGTCAAACCGGAGCCTCCTGCACCGAAGTGGCGCCTGTCGCCTTGGGGGCCGCCGCTGCCCGATGCGGTGAGCGCGGTGGGCGTGTTTGGCGATCAGCTGTTCATCGGTACGCGCTTTCTCGGCGCCGCTCGCGTCGAGGAAAAGGGGCTCGACTATTTTCGTAACTACGATCTGGCCCGCGATGCGGTGCGGCTGACGGTGGCCTGTCCCAGCGAGAGCAGCTGTTACGTCGCAACGGGCACCGAACGCGCCTGGCACTACGACGGACAGTCCTTCAGCTCCATCGAGATCGATCCGGAAAAAGGTTCGCGCGTGCTGGCGATGCTCGATCCGCCGCGCGGATCCACGATCGCGATCCACCGCGGTGTCAAGGATCCGCTGCTGCGAGTGTCGGCGGTCTCGAACGAAGGGGTGTGGGCGCCAATCGCGGGTCTCGAGCTGAAGGTGCCGGCGGGGGTGCCGGAGATCACCTTCGCAACCTTCGCGCCCGATCGCCATCTCTGGGTGGGGCTGCGCTATCTCGATGTGGATGGCGATCGGGTCGATTACGGTGCCGCGGAGGTGGACCTCGATAGCAATGGGGTGGTCTATCACCGCACCGCCCGCACCCTAGGACCCAAGTCGCTCCAGCTGCCCAACGATCTCGAGAGCATCTTTTTCGTCGGGCCGAAGGAGATCTGGTTCGGCAGCCGTCGCGGTGCGGTACACGCGCAGGCTGGCAAGCTCGATCTCTACACTGAAAACGACGGACTCGAGTCGGAGTATATCCACGACATTTTGACCGGCAGCGACGGTAAACTGTGGGTGGCGACCAGCCGAGGAGTGGGGCGATTCGATGGCATTCGCTGGAGCTTCCCGCAGGAAGAGGACCCGCTGCATGTCCGCGCCTCGGCGCTGGCTAAGGATCGCGCGGGAGGGATCGTGGTCGGCACGTCGAGGGGGCTGCTCCTCTGCCAGGCGCCTCCTTCGGGCGCGCCGCCGGGAATCAAGATCGATCAGGTCGGGGTTGCCCAGGGGCTCATCGATGATGCGGTGCTCGACCTGGCGGTAGACCAGACGGGTCGCATGTGGGCGCTCACCGAAAAAGGAATTTCCATCATTACGCGTTAACTAGGAGGGAACGATGCGACAGGTTCTGCTAGGAGCATTGATGGTGACGTTGCCGGCATTCGCCGAGGCCCCCAAGGCGCCACTCGGAGCAACAGCCGAGCTGAAGAACGCCCAGGGCGAAAAGGTCGGCGATGCCACCTTCGAGGAGACGCCCCACGGTGTGCTGATTACGGCGGAGCTCGCCCACCTGCCTCCGGGCGTTCATGCGTTTCACATCCACGAAACCGGCAAGTGTGAACCGCCGTTTAAGAGCGCGGGCGGCCATCTCAATCCGGGCGGCCGCAAGCATGGGATCAAGAACATGGCGGGAAAGCACGAGGGCGATCTTCCCAATGTGACGGTGGCCGCGGATGGCAAAGCCACCGTGCAGGTGCTGGTGGGCGCAGCGTCTTTGCGCAAGGAGGCCAAGAACTCGCTGTTCGACGCGGATGGCTCAGCGCTAGTGCTGCACGAGGGCGCGGACGACCACATGAGCGATCCCGCGGGCAACGCGGGCGGTCGCATCGCCTGTGGGGTGATTACCCAACAGAAGTAACTACTGCCTCACCAGGAGGTCAGCCGGGGGCTTGGTGCGGTACTTTTTATCGATCCATTCCTCGAGATCGAGGAGCTGTTCTTCGCCGTGCGCGGTGCCTTCGGCATGGTCAGTATAGAAGGTTCCGCGTTCGCAGAGATCACCCTGGAAGGGCAGTGGTCCGTCGGCGATCTCGCCACCGGGATGGCATTTTCCATCCGGGATGACGAGGATGAACTTCTGCAGCGTGTGCTTGGGATTGACCATCGCACCGCTGGCCACGACGCCGATCGCGCCCAGGCCGGCTGGGTCCATGCCGTACCCGTGGAGAA